>JABJQI010000161.1 GCA_018663485.1 Opitutia bacterium | reverse complement strand
TGCCTGTGCGTGCATGGCGCCGCGCCAATCGTTGCGATGTAAAATGCTTTCCAATTCCAGTCGTGCGGTGGCGGCGTTTTTACGGCCCACTTCCATCTGTCCGATCTGCATCGAAGCCTCGCCGGCTTCCTTCGCTTGTGCGAAGCGCTTGATCAGCATGCGGTAGGCCTCGATCGACTCATCGATGCGATCCAAGTCTTGGAAGCACTGCGCTTGGAGCAGGTGTAGGCCCAACTCATTGGGCGTGTTGACGAAATCAAGGTAGGACGCTTCCAATACCTCGGCGACGCGGGTCGGATTTGTTTTCGCGTGCTCTCCTAAGATCCACAATTGCCCCGCAGTACCGAGCTGTGCCCATCGCTCGGCATCGTCCCAGAGTTGCATTAGTTCGGCATTGGGTAACAGCTCGGGATCTTCGGCTTTCGCAAGTGCGGTCTGGATGCGCACCACCAAGGGCATGTTGGTAGTCGCATAGGCATCCGTCAGTGCATCATTCAAAAAGGCATCGGCGGTTTCGGCGGGAATGCGTGCGTTCAGTGCGTTGACTTCATCCTGCAACGCATCCAACTCGGTGAGATCTAGCACTGCATCTTCTAATGGCTGGTCGGCGGATTCGAGTGGAATGTTCTTATTGAGTGTGTCAATCCGAGCCTGTTGATCCTCGAATATGCTGATCGCCTCCTGCACGGCCTTGCGGAAGTCATTGTCGCGCACGAAACTATCCTGAACCAATACATCGACCGAGTCGTGCTTTTTAAAGTAGCGATATTGCTTCGCACGGTCGTTAATTAGTTCTTCCAGCAGGACAGGGTCGATTTTGACCAGATTGAAAAAATCGTCCGTGCCGATTTGCATCGCTCGCAAGCTCCGATCCAATTTTAAATAATCAATCAACAGTGTGTCCAGTTGATGAATCTCTGTTTGCTCAAAGAACTGATCCAGCGCCTGCTTTAATACGCCGAGCGCAACACGTGGTTGATCTGCGTTCGTATAAATCGTCGCCAGCGCAGCGCTCACTGGGATACTTTCGGGGTAGCTTCCGTGCTCCTCGATGAAGGCCTTCAACCGTGCAATCGCCTCATCGTCCTGTCGACGATCGACCAGGATTCTTGAAATTTTCAATTCGGCGCGCGCCAGCAGCTGCCGATCTTCGGTATGTTGCTCGACTAGATAATAGTGCACCAGCGCGTCCTCGACATCACCCAGCATATCGACGACATTGCCGAGTGTCAGCTCAGCCTCAGCACGCAACTGATGAGTTGGATACTCGGCAATGAACCGCTGGATCAGGTCGCGGGATTCTTCGATCCGATCCAACCCCAGCACCGCTTTTGCCTTGCGAAAAGAGGCATCTGCGCGAAACTTAGGATTCGAATCAATAATGACTTTGTCGAAAGACTCGACCGCAGACTCATTTTCCTGCTCGATCAAATACGCCAGTCCGAGGAAGTAGTGAATCACCACCGCGCACTTCGCAGTTTCATACTTCTCCCGATAGATTTGGAAGTCGTTAATCAACTCCGGATTCTCCATCCGAGTCAAGCGGGCCACGGCATGCTTAAAGAGTAACAGCTGCGCAGCCGTATCGTCCGCTGCCCGTTCCAGATACCAAGCGGTCAACGCATAGAGTTCGTCATGTTTTTCCTCTTCCAGATAAATCCCCGACACCTGATCGGCGACCGTATCGCGGTAGCTCGTGTAGCTGCCATTATCAAGGTAGCGTTTTCCGAGCTCTTCCGCGATGGCATTTGCACCCAACTGGTGGCCCAGCGAGTAGGCCGAAAACAGGATTTCCTCTGCGTATTTATGATCTGGATACGCATCGACCATTAAACGGAAACGCCAAAACGCTTCCCATTTACGCTCCATCTCCATGTAGACGCCCGCGATACGCCAGTGCAACAGTGGCGTGTAATTCGTCGAGCTACGCAGCGCCGCCAGATCTGCGTTGGCGTTATCTAACTTGGCTTTGGCCTCCACGTGAAAATTGCGTAATACTACATTGTTTGCGAATTTGGCGACCCGCTGTTCCAGTTCACGAATGTAAGCGCTTAATCCAGCTTCCAGCGTCTCATAGTCGCGCACAAATAGATAAAACAAGCTCGCAGTGGGCAAGTCGCCTTCTTTTCTAAGATTATCACCGACCTCCATCATGGCGGCATTGAAACGGGGCGTGAAAAAGACCGGCGCCGGGCTTTTAAAAAATTCCAATAACTGACTCGAATCGATTACCTCGCCGGATTTCGCCTGAGCGATGAGCAAGTAGGCCGCCGAAGTGGTGCGGTCTTCACTCGACTCCGCGATGCGCATGCTGTCTCTAAAATAGGGCGCGCCGGCAGCCCATTCCTGTGTGGCCGCATAGATCAGCACCAGCTTCTTCAGCACTTCTTTTCGATCCACGTTCGCCACGGGCCTGCGATAAAGCGGCACGTAGAGCTGCAAGGCTTCTTTAAAGTCCTGCTTGATCGCGTGCACATCCGCTAAGTTATAGCGTGCCAGCGGATTCAACGAGTGGTTCGGATACGTTTTGATGAATGCCTCGAATTGCTCTGCAGCAGTGGTGAGCACCGCAGAGTTATTATTTTCGTAGTATTCGAAAACGTAGGAGAGCGCTAAATAGAAATCCAGATTGGCCACCATTTCAGGCGGCACCTCCCCGCGCACCCTAGCGATCAAAGGCCGCGCCGCAATCAATTGGTTGGAATGCAGCAGCGTGGTCAGTCGATCAATCCGCCCAGCGAGCGATTCGTCGACTGATTGCGCATCAACGACGGGAGGAGACAGGAACAGTGCAATCCCTATAAGAAGAAGACAACTAAAGCGGGGTAAAATAGTCAAAAAAGATGGGGTTAAAGAAAATAGGATTTCTATTTCGACTCAGTGATACTTCGAAAATCAAACAGCAACGCGGGAGTGCATCAAAAGGATTCTACACTAAATTATGCCTAATTATCTACTGTCCAATTGGACAGGTCAGTGAATGGGAAGTATAGCCCCCGCACCCTTTTAGTATATCACACGATCGTGCCATGCCCTTCAGTGTCTTTAGCACACACTACCACAAAGGTTCTAATCAGACAATATACGCCAATACGTCGTCTAGACCTATGCGCAAACATTCAACACATGGACCGGGAGGGAGGCTACCCCCAGACTCCACGATTCATCTGTATTGTTTTTAAGGTTTGGTATAAATCCCCTGAAAATTTGCTACGCACCCAAAAAAGGCCGCGCTCCCCAGCGCGACCCTTACCCCCTAATGACCCTATATAAAAAACCTTTGAATGGCCTGAAGACCCTACTCCTTATCGCTACGCATCGACGCGCGCAGCGCGGCTTCGGAATCGGCGCTCCAGTAGCCGCAGTCAAGGCGGATAAAAACTGACGTATAAGGCAAGACCAAGTCGGTCTTAATAATAACCACCTTAAAGCTTTCACCTGCTTGATCGAGCTGCTTGATGATCGCTTCGTGCGGCAAAGTTTGCACACCACTGCCTTTCAACAGTGCCTGTAATTCGCCGCGCACTGATTCGATCCCCGAGGCATGCGCTTCGGTTACATACTCAAGTTCCGCATCGGTAAAAATCACCGGGCGCACATGTTTTTGCTTCGCAACTAGATCGAGCACATCACTCACCACATCCACATGATCGCCGCCAACGTAAACGGTTTTGATACCAGGTGCCGTCTGCAGCGGATAAGCGGAATCAGCCACCACCACCCAATTGCGATGCCCGAGTAGCGGTAGTTGCTCGGAAAGATCCTTTTTCCAGCCTGCCTGTGCGCTTGCAGCAAGACAGGTGAATGCGATGAGTAAGCGGGTTATTTTTTTGACGTGTTTAATCATAATTATTCGTGATTGTTATCCATGCGAATACTTCGTTTAGCTCTATGCACGAACATTCAATACCTGCCCGGGTTTCAGCGTAAGCCCTTGCTCCAGTATCACACGGGTTTTGCCGTTCATCATTTTCAATGAAGCGGGAACTGCCTGGCCATCCAGTGTGACCGTAACGACCTGGGCTCCAGTAGCCAAGTCCAAGCCCAACGACTCCAACTTGACCTCACCCCACTTCACCATCAATTCAGCCTTCAGGTTTCCGCCCTCAGCCCGCTCTTCGTAGCTGCCCCATCCACCAGCAGCGGTGAAAGCGCATTTGAAGGTATCTCCATCGCGCACCTTGGGGGCAAATCCGAGATAACCCTGCGGTCCGTGTGACTCGAAGCCACTCGCCGCGATGAACGCTCCGTAGGAAGCCATGGCGCGCGAGTAGTGGTCGCTGCATTCGATTTCGTTGTAAGGATTGCGCAGGTTCCCGTCGTAGCGATCGTGGATCGCACGCGAGACCGCCATGCCCTCCTCGACTAGGCCTTCGGAAATCATGTGAGCCGCAGCCTGCCACTCGAAGCCGGTCATGGATTCATTGAAATAGCCAAACTGCCAGGCATCATGCCATTTTTTATTTAGGCCGCCCTTCGGCCAGGTGCACATGATCAGCCCTTTGTCGTCTTCGTTTGCATACCAACGACCTCGGGTAAAGGTGTCACGAAATGTTCCGGTATGCGGCACAAAGTTGTATTTATACAAAGCCGCCAAAGCAGAGCGAATCTTCGCTGGATCAAACAAGTGCCCCAACCCAACCTGGTGCGCCCAGAACTGGCCAAAGACCTGATCGACATAACAACCGGTACCCACCGCAACGTGGTCGGTATGCTGCGGGTCAAGTTCGTGGAAGAAATACTCTCCGTTATACAGCTCTAGGATCGTTTCAGCCCCCTTGTCGGCAATGGCTTTACATTCCGTCGCAAAAGCCGTGTCCCCCACCTCGGTGGCCATCGCTTCGCCGGCACGCAAGGTCGCCAAGTAGAGCGTAGCAAGGAAGGAAATACGTCCGAACCAGGCGGCGTCGAGGGTGTTGTGTTGGGCGCCCTCCAGGATACCGTCGCGATTGGCATCGCGCTTAATCATAAACTGAATGGCCTTCTTAATGTTGGGCCAGGTGCGCTGCAGGAACTCAGCGTCTTCCGACATCTGGTGCTCGCGATAGGCGCCGAGAATACGTCCGCAATGACCGTCATCGGCAGTGTGATTCGAGCCAGTCAAATGTGCCCGCATACCGATACTGCCATCGGCATGTTGGGCCAGACCGAAATCAACTTCTTCGCGGTGGCGGCGTTCCACATCTGGAAACAGCCGCCCAGGTGCTTGCGCGTAGTGCCACACGTGCGTACACGTACCCTCACAACAGCCGACCCCTTCCCAAGCCCAGAAGCGACCATCCTTAAACCGATAGGCCGTCGTGGTCGCAAGGATCGAGGTGTTGGCCATGGTCCGGTCGAGAAACCAGTTCGGCAAGGATGAGTCATACCAAGTGTCGCGCCACAGCATGGTCTCGCCTGACAGACGACTAAAGTCTTTGGCCACATAGCGTGTGACCTCCAAGGCATTTTCAAAGCGCGCAGCATATTCGCGGCCGACGCCCGGCATACCACCGGCTGTCAGATTCGGGAAGTGCCAAGCGAGGATAAAGTTAACGGTTTGCGATTCGCCCGGCTTCAGTGTCAAGGTTTGTCCCGACGAACCCGTCATCGGCCGTTGAGCTTCATTCTTTGCATCAGGGATACGCTGGTTGGCTGCACCGACCAATCGAGCATCTGCCTCCGTGAGCACCGCCAAGGTCATGGTACCGTAGCTCCGTTCGGTATCCGGATTGACGACTTTTAGAGGCCGATCACTGAAAACCAATTGGTCGACTCCAATATGGCCCCAGTCGGCGGAGGCAGCGTCCACGATCTCAACTGTCGCCTGCTTGCCTTCATGCGCGCTCAAATCCATGGCTTTGCGGGTCATTTGGTTTCGAGCGTCGCCAGTGACCGAACTCACCACCGCACCATCGACCACAACATTGACACAAGTCTTGCCCTTGTGATTACCCCCACCAATCAGCAGGTGCAGGAACTTACGTGAAATGGTAAACGGGTCTGAAGTCAGGCGGCCGACTGCCGCATCCTTATCGGCGACAGCAGATCCCGGAGCGGTGGCATGTGAATTGACGGCGCGAATCCCATCGATTTTAAGATCTCCCTGATAAGCAGGAACCGCATGCTTAGGAGCTGGACGAACCCCAAAAGCAGTCCCCGAAGTCTGCCACTTGGTGAATTCCTGCAACTCAAAATCTTCAAACACGACATCAGGACGTGTACTTCCTGTCATATCAGGCAGGCGCGCTGAACAGTGCAGCGCAGCAAAACCCGCTTCTTCGATCTGTTCGTTGTGACGCAAGCCCTCGCCCCCCCCACTACTAAGCAAGACCGGATTTTCCAGCCACCCAAACAAATCGCAATCCACTGATTGGTCGCTGTGGTTGCTCACCTTGTAGGACATCACTGTCACCGGCAGAGAAGAGTCCGCGGTGTTGTGCGGAATAAACGGCGAGTATGCCGACAACTGCACCTCAAGCGGGCAGCCTGCATCCTTATAGTTGACTTCGCCGATGGGATATTGCCCGACAAAAGACACTTGCTCAAAGCCGTCTGCATCGAGCGTGCGTAGCTCATCATTGATGCGGATGGCGAAATTCTGGTCAAACGGATAACGACGTTCTGCGGGCAAAATATAGTTAGCCCCATCCCGCATCCTAATAGAGCGCCCCTTGTAATCGACTCGGCGAGGCTGGATGCCCTCACTATCGTCGTTTCGAATATTCCAGTGCCAAAGCCGTCCATCGCCGCCCAAATAGACCGTACCGGCAAACAGTCCGCCCACCGGCATTCCGATAGTGTCCAAAGCTTTGCGCTCGGTATAGATCTGCGGCTCGCCACTCGTAAACAGCGACTTAAACCACTCGGGGTCCAGTTGCTTATCGGCAGGGATCAAGCGTGCGTATTTCCCGGCTACATTGGCTTCAGTCACATTCGGCGCACCATAAGCACCATTGCTGGCATAAAACATGATGCCGCTAGTCAAAGTAAACAAGCCGCCTTTTTTAAGGAACTCGCGTCGATTCATTTCTGTATGTTCTGCCATAATTTAATAAACTGAGGGGTGTAATGAAAAAGATAATACAGTAATTTTGCCTTATTATCTACTGTCTAATTGGACAGGTCAGTGAATGAGAAGCTTTTCTCTGCAAATGAACCAGCTCATTGATTGCAATTGGTTCATTCCTTGGCAAGGTTGGCTCATAGGCACCTCGATTACAAAGTCGGATGAAAAAAGTAATATACATTTCCATTTTAGCTGCAGTGACGCTCTCCGGGCATGCTAGTGCGGTTGACGCGCGTTCCCCAGAGGAATCGAATGCACGGCAGATAGCCTCCACCGAGGAATGGTCATGGTGGCCATGGAAGCGCGTCGAGCAGTTGGAGGCTGCCCGAGGCCAATTGCTCGAACAGATTTCCGTATTACCGCAGCATCAGCCGATTTTTCAGTCGAACCGTTTGGGCTTTCATTCTTCGTTCGCGGTTTCTGATTCTGGGCAAACACTCCCACCGCATCAAATTGATTTCGAGTTGGGATATGCAAATTTCCTTGATTCAATTGCCTTAGTGCCGGCCTTCGACCCGAAAGATCATGTGGCCTATGCATTCCCAAAACGCTTCAAAATCGAGGCACTCAGCAGCCATACGGGACAGTTCGATACCATTGCGAACTGGATGGAAGAAGACTTCCCAGATCCAGGCTTGTACCCTGTGTTTTTCAATCGAACGGATCTTAGCAAGCACATTAAGCAGGTTCGTATTACGGTCCCTCGGCAATCCAATCAATCATATCCAACCTATTACGCGTTAGGCGAAGTCTACATTCTTCAACAGAGACCCAATGGAAGTATTGCCGCCAACATGGCCGAATGGGGCAGTGACAGTATTGACGTCAAGAGCTCCGACTCGTTCTCAATGCCTCCCTTGTGGGACATTAGTTATTTGAACGATGGCGTGATGTGCCTCGGCTTCCCTTTGAGTGATGAAATCGTCGAATCGGAGGATTTGCTGATTACCTATGATGCGGGTGACGAACCCGCGCAAGGAGTGCAAGTGATGCTGGATTTAGGGCAGACGAGGCCAATTGGACGCATTGATTTCTGGCCTGCCAAAGCGCCCCACGACTTGGCTTTACCATCCTTTGGTTTCCCTCGAGAAATTTCAGTCGAGCTCTCCATGGATCCAAGTTTCGAAACGGTTAAGGTCATTCATCCTCAACATACCGAAGTAAACCAACCGCGCATAAATCTCCTTTCTGTTGTTAGCGGGGCTTCCCCTGCCCGATACATTCGTGTCACAATGAAGGGACTGAGTGAGCATCAGGGAAAGCGAATATTTGGCTTGGGGGAAATCTTAGTGACCGAGTTCGACCAGGCATTTTCGATCAATTGCAAAGTTACCGCAAAGGGAATCCCTGATGCGTATGTGAACCAACTGTCAAGACTGGTGGATGGGTGCAGCTGGCAACGTCGCATCTTGCAACAGGGCGAATGGATCAAGGGATTGGCTGAGCGTCGTCCGCTGGATGAGCGTCTGGCAGTCGTGGAATTGGAGCTGGAACGGGCCCAATCGAATTGGCGAGGTATTCAACAACGGTCTATCACTTGGGGCGGGAGCCTCATTGTAATCTGCCTGCTGGGCGGACTCCTGGTACAGCAGCAGGTGCGTCGTCGGGGAATGAATAAATTGAAATGGCGCATCGCCCGCGATCTACACGATGATGTGGGCAGTAATCTTGGCAGTATTTCATTGGCGGCAGATGAGCTGGAACTCGCGAATACGGATGCAAAGGAAGAGATTGCCACGATTTCCCTGCTGGCTCGCGAAGCGTGCGCGGCGTTGCGCGAGGTCGTGTGGGTGATTGATGAAAGCACAATTCGCCTGCCACAGTTGATACAGAAGCTGGTGGATCGTGCCGAACGCGTGCTGGATGGAGTGAAACTTTTAGTGGAGGTCCCCAGTGACTGCCCCGACTGTATGGTGTCGTTAATATTCAAACGGCACCTATTTTCTTTTTTCAAGGAAGCGGTGCACAATTGCGCTCGTCATTCACAAGCAACGCAGGCTTACATTACCATTGCGGTCGTGGATCAATGCCTGCAAATTTCCTTGCGTGACAATGGCTGCGGGTTTGATCTTGCAGATGAGTCAGGTGGCTGGGGCTTAGACAGCATGAAGGATCGTGCGAAGGAAATGGCTGCTGAGCTAGAGCTGATCTCTCAGCCGGGTGAAGGCACTACCGTGCGATTGACAGTTTCTTTAAAATCATTGTTGAGCGAAACAGATAATCTATACAAAACGTCTAACTAATATGATTCCAATCAAAGCATGGGTAGTCGAGGACGATGGCACATATCGTCGCATGTTACAGCGCTTATTGAATCGAGAACTACACGTCGACTGCGAGCGAGTTTTTCCCTCATGCCCGAAGTTATTCGAAGCAATTGCAGCGGAGCCACACCCTGATCTTGTATTGATGGATCTCGGACTTCCAGAGATGGGCGGCGTGGAAGGCATTCGTAAGCTATCCGCGCTTGCGCCAGATTTAGCCGTGCTGGTATTGACGGTAGTTGAAGACAAGAAGAAAGTGCTCGAAGCCTTAGATGCTGGGGCGGCCGGCTATCTCCTCAAAACCGCGAAGCCCAGAGAGATCATCCGTGGCGTGCAAGCGGTCTTTGCAGGCGGAGCACCCTTGAGTCCGGCAGTGGCAAAATTGGTGCTCGCAGAAATCCATAAACCCAGCCCTTCCGAAACATACGCTTTGTCACCGCGCGAAATTGAGGTATTGGAACTACTGGCAGAAGGACTGCTGGTTAAGGAAATTGCAGACCAATTGAATATCAGCCGACGGACTGGTGCCTTCCACCTTAACAATATCTACCAAAAACTACAGGTCCAATCTCAAGCGGGTGCCGTCGCCAAGGCATTTCGCTCTGGAATTCTGTGAAAATACGGAGGCGTCCCGAGCGTCCAAATCCTAACCACATCACTCATATACACTGATACTGAGTCTGCGCATGAATGGATGAACATCGGAGACGGAACTTTAAGAATACTGCCACGTCTGTTTTAGCAGATTACATTCCCCCAGATGCCCCGACCTGTCCAATTGTACAGGCAGACAGTTCGGCTCAATCAGTGTAGTATCACTCACAAGAATCAGTCGCAAAAAAACAGCATGAACCCCATTCCGGCGGCTAATAGGATCATCTAAAAAAGAATAGGCAATCCTTACACTCCCAACATCAATACCTAAGTAATATGAAAAAGACAATACCACTCACCCGCTTCATCGCGATGACTAGATTCGCCAGTGCCGCCGCGCTTGCCTGGTTGGCCACATCGACTGGCCTGTCCGCAGCGTTAGCGCTGCCGGCGATCTTCTCCGACCATATGGTGCTACAGCGCGAGCAAGCTGTGCCAGTTTGGGGCACAGCAGATGCGGGTGCCACTCTGACGGTTGAGTTTGACGGACAAAGTAAAACCGCCACCGCCGATTCCGCTGGAAAATGGCGCATCGACCTTGATCCGCTTCAAGCATCCGCGACACCACGCGAACTGCTGGTGACCTCTTCCGTGGGGCAACAGACAGTCGCACTTCGCGATGTTTTGGTTGGCGAAGTTTGGCTCTGTTCCGGTCAGTCGAATATGCAGTGGGCCATGCATCAAAGCAGCAAGGCCAATACGGACATTGCTAATGCTGAATCGGCAACCATTCGGTTATATGACACCCCGCGTGTGGCATCGGCTTATCCGCTGGATACGATCAATGCGAGTTGGACGGCATGCACGCCGGAAACCGTTCGTGGTTTTTCTGCAGTGGCTTACTATTTCGGCAAGAAGCTGAATCATGATTTAAATGTGCCGGTGGGATTGTTGCACAGTTCCTGGGGTGGCACACGCATCGAGCCATGGACTCCACCGTGCGGCTTCGAAGGCATTGACGCAGTGGCTGACATTCATGCCATGGTGCAAAAGACACTGCCGGGTTCGCCGCATTATAAACAGGCGATGAGCGCCTATCTGAAACAGATCAAGCAATGGACTGCCGAAAGCTCGGAGGCCTTCGACGCTGGCGGGTATGTGTCCGCACCGCCGACTCTGCCAGAGGGTGTGTTGCTCGGCGGAAATCATCAGACCGCGACCAAGATTTATAATGGGATGATTCATGCCCACGTGCCTTTCGCGATCAAAGGCGCGATCTGGTATCAAGGGGAATCGAATCATCAAGAGGGAGCGCTCTATACCGACAAAACCCGTGCGCTACTCAATGGTTGGCGTTCGCTTTGGGGCTATGAGTTCCCCTTCTATTTTGTTCAAATCGCACCGTTTCAATATGGCAACGAAGCGCCGGAAATACTCGCTGAATTCTGGGAAGCTCAATCGGCAATCGTTGAACAGATTCCGAATACTGGCATGGTGGTTATCAGTGATGTGACCGCTCTTCAGAATATTCATCCATCCAATAAGGAAGCGCCTGGCACTCGTCTCGCGCTGCTAGCACTCGACAATACGTATGGCAAAGACCTCGTCAGCACGGGCCCCGTATTCAACAAAATAGAACAGCTCGACGGTGCGCTGAAGGTCACTTTTGATGCCGCCGAGGGGCTCAGCACTCGCGACGGCAAGGCGCCGGATTGGTTTGAAATTGCGGGTAAGGACGGGGTATTCAAAAAAGCCCAAGCCGTGATTGAGGGACAATCAGTGGTGTTGACGTCTGCCGAAGTGCCTGCGCCGCTGGTCGTTCGCTTTGCTTGGCACAAACTGGCAACACCGAATCTGGTGAATGGCGCCGGACTACCAACGTCCGCCTTCCGTGCCGGCAAGCTGCCAGAAGTGAGCGTTACCGATTTGCCCGAAGCTGCAGGCTTCCGCACGGTGTATCAAATCGAGTTGCCGGTCGATGCGAACTACGCGAATGCGGCACCGAGCTATGCGGTCGACAAACGGACCGCAGCCGGCGCATTCAGTCAAGTGGCCTATTATCTGGAGTTACAGAAGCCCGGGCAGGCCCGACAGTATGTTTTCGTATCGATGGATGCATTCACCGATGATGCTTCCAAGGTTGGGATTCCCACGCTGAAGAGTGGTGCGAAATTCATGCAGCAGGTATCGAATTTAACCGTGCGCAGTAATGTCGAAGGCCTCACGGATTGCAGCAACTCGGATGGCGGTAATATTGAATTCTGGCCAGGCAACTACGCTGCGGGAAATGCGCAACAGATCCCAGGTGCCAATCCTGCGAAATATGATTTCGGTGATGTCGGCAGCAACCAAATCCCTGGCTATGGCAGCATGCAAATTCACCATTGGAAAGCACAGCAGACCGTGTTCGCGATCAACCACTGGGGCACTCCTGGAGCAGTCGATATCGGTATCGGCAGTTCAACTGGTAAGGCCGCCGACTGGACTTTCACCGGTAATGCCAAGGACTACACGCTACGCCGCCTCACCGTCATGGTGAAGTGAATGCAAAGAGCCTCTCCAACTCATATGAACAAAACTCCTTTCACGCATATAATAGCCATTGTTACAGCACTTGGATTGATCAACAGTGCCAGCGCCACCTCGGGCAAGATGAATACAGTCCGATTTGACATCAGTGTCCACAACGAGCAGTTCGAGCAGTTGCCCGCTTTCAAAAAGGGAGCGCGTCTCGTCTTTGCAGGAGACTCGATTACTGATATGAATCGCGGGCGTAATGAAAGCGATCGCAACCATTACTTAGGCCACAGTTTTGTGTTTTTGCTGGCGGGGCGCCTGGGGCTTGAAATTCCCGAAGCGCAGTTAGACTTTTATAATCGGGGCATCGGTGGTAATACCGTTGCCGATTTAAAGGCGCGTTGGCAACGGGATGCGATTGAAATGCGCCCCGACGTCCTGACCATTCTGGTTGGAACCAATGATGCGGAAAAAGGAGTCAGCCCCGCCGCATTCGAAGCAGACTATCGTGCGATTCTGTCCGCTAGCCGCCTCGCCAATCCTGATCTAAAGATCGTTTTATTAGACCCGTTCATTCTAAAATCCGGTAGGTTGACCAATGAAGAGCTCTGGAACTCACGCCGTGCGACGATCGACCAGTTTCGCCTCATCGTGGCGACACTGGCAAACGAATATGATGCGGTTCATCTCAAGCTGCAGGATATTTTCGATGCTGCCGCTGAAGCGGTTGCGCCGGAACACTGGCTTTGGGATGGCGTACACCCACTCCCTCAAGGGCATGAACTGATCGCCCGTCATTGGCTCAAATCGGTGAGTGCCCGCTGGCCGAAAGACTCGCTCAATGATTGTATCATCTTCTGAGTCACACAACGTGTCGATTCCTCACCTCTAGGTAGAGCGAGCGCCTTGTCTCTTGTGAAATTCCGTAGCGTGCAGTATGAATGCCCCTTGGGGTGCTGCAAACGTTCATCGTGCTGGCGGTGGCGAGGTCGGCTGAGGTTCTGAACGTTTGCTGAAGCTCAATGCCATTGCATATTAAAATTGCAGGGGATTTTTACCACTGAGGCACCGAGACACAGAGCCAATCATCATTAAATTTGCCTTTGTAAGGTAAGTTTCCTCCGTGTCTCGGTGCCTCCAGCGATAGCGGGTGGTTAAATTCAGCCGTCACTTAATAATTCCAGTGCCTCAGCCGATCTCTGAATGGGACAAGAGTGTCCCAACTCCAGTGTAAAAAGGAGATTGGACACTCTTGTCCATAGCAGAGCAAAAGCCACTCCCCATAAGTTAACTTTAACGCAACCCTTAGTAGCTTAGTCATCCTAGTTTATTAATATGCAATGGCATTGTGCTGAAGCTGCACGCTACCAAGAAAAAATCGATTCATCTGGATGCGAAATAATCAAGGTTACAGAATACTATACTGACGCGCATGATGATTTGTGATTCTCACGCAGCTACAAATTTTGTAGGGGTGTTGCTTGCGGCACCCGCGCTACGAGGGGAAATTTCAAGCTAGCCCTACGCTCTAGGGCTTTCGGCGGACTTCCCAAGGAAAGCCCCTACGTTAAAAAAACGATCAGATACTAAGTGCACTTTTCACAAATCATCATGCGCGGCGGTATAGTGTGAAGCACGCTAAGTTCGATCAATGAAAGACCCTAGGGCGGAATGCTTCGCTCCGTGGCTCCGTGTGAAAAATTGCGTCGTTCAGGCGTCATGATGGTGTGCGATCAAGTGCTGAGAGTCACACGCAGGCGCGGAGGCTCCCGGAAATGAAGAATCAGGAGGGGGTGTTGTCTTCAAACACTACAGAGTTCATGGAGTTGTACGTCCATCGCGGAAGGCCTTGGCCAAAACGTTAACCAGCTCTTCTACCTTCTAACTGCTCTTTTAAGGATTACTCAAAGTCTGCACTCACCAGCGGGCGGCTCTCACCAGCCTTCAGCTCAATCTCTTTTGTCATCGCCCCATCTCCCCTGATCCGGCAGTTTCATTGGGTCCCAAGTCGGGGTGACATTCTCGGTGCTAAAACAGATGTCAAACCCGTTTCGCCATGGCGGGCTGAAGTCTTGTCCATGGGTGCGAGGCCCACCGGTAAAGTCGTGCGTACCCGCTTCATCGAGCAGTCTCAGGTGCCATTTCCCGAAATGCCCCGTGGTGTAGCCTTTTTCTTTAAGTGTGCGCGAGATAAGAATATCGCTATCTTGCACATGCGAGCTACCCCAGTGCCAAATCCCCAAACGCGCACCGTTCTGCCCAGTCATAATCGAGGCTCTGGTCGGAGCACATACAGTGCTTGCGGCGTAAAAGCGGTCGAATTGCACCCCCTCCTGAGCCATCTGATCCAAGGCCGGCGTCTTTTGGATATGATTGCCGTTATAAGCCGTGCCCCCCCCACCCCATATCATCGGCTACGATAATAATAATATTGGGAGCAGGCACTTTTTCGATACGAGCGCCGGCCTCCCGATTCGTTGCTGCGAGGCTAACACCACTGAGCAAAGTCGTGAAGACAAGCAAAGCCGAGATGCCACAGTGATTCGAGGATTTCATAGGATAACTGCTCATGGTTAAAAAATGATCGCTTTGAGCACTACCATTGGAGCCACTCTTAAGCATCATTGGATGCAACTACACTGTATAGGACAAAATCATTCCGTAAACACGGTCAATCAGCCGTGTTTACAGAATTGTGATGCTTCTGTAGTCTATAAAAGGTATGAATCCATCGCCTTCACAAACACGTCTTCGCCTCCCCTGTCCAAGCGCGACACTATCCACAATTGTAATTACAACATGCGCTTCATTTTTTGTGGCATGCTCGACAACAAATACATCAGAAAACGAAAACAAACAGATGGTTACGAAGCGTCATGACCTGCCCAGCAGCACCATTCAACTGCATGGCTGGGCCAAGGAGTTTATGCAGCGCCAGGAGGACGGCCTCACCGGTCATCCGGAGCAGAGTGGATTTCCTTTTAACACGGGTATGTGGACGGGACCTATGGACGTCAAAGACCGTGAATTCGGCCAACATGGATCCGGATGGTGGCCCTATGAACAAACCGGTTATTACCTCGATGGAGCACTGCGCTTCGGCTATATAAACGAGTCGCCAGAAATACTCGAAAGAGTCCGAGAAAATATCCGTCATGTTCTGGATCATGCCGATGCGGACGGAACTCTGAGAGCCGAAAATATCGAGGATGACTGGTGGCCGATGGTGGTCTTTATGCGGGTCTTGTTTGAGGAGTATGCAAACACCCAAGACCCAGAACTGCTTGCAGCCATCCAAAAGCACTATCGCGCAGTCTACAGCAAGGACGCAAGTTTTCCCCAGATCGATCGACTCAGTTTCAAAGCCCGTTCTCTGCTTCATGTGGAGCACCTTTGTGCCTTGGCTGAAATCACCAAGGACACCTTTTACACCGACGCAGCAGAACGACTTTACCAAACAGCGGGTCCTGCTCTCGCGACGGTGATGGCTCAGGGCATGGCTGCTGGCGTTGACCCCGAAGGTCATGCGGTTACCTACCATGAATTCTTGAAACTCCCCGCCATTCTCTACACCCTCACTGGTAAAGAGATCTACCGTCAGGGGTTTGAACGGGCATACGAGATGCTCAGCGAACAACATGAATTGGCCTGTGGCTTATCGAGCGCGACTGAGGAATTAAACGGAAAAAGCCCCATCCAAGCGCACGAGCTCTGCAATGTCATCGACTTCAACTGGAGTGCGGGGTATGCTTTAGTCGCGACTGGAGAGGCCAAGTATGCGGATAAAATGGAGAAGGTGCTCTACAATGCCGGATTTGGCTCCATCACCAGCGATTTTAAGGCGCACCAATACTACGGCACCCCCAATGTCCCCATCAGCAGGAACGACTCAAGTTTCTATAACAATGACTCAGGCTGGGGCAAGTTGGGACGTGGTCGCATGTGCTATCGCCCCGGTCATGATACCGAGTGCTGCACCGGGAATGTGCACCGCATGTTCCCCACATTTCTCAACCGTATGTGCCTGGTAGAAGGCGATCGTGCCAGTGTCGCGCTCTACCTTCCAAGCACGGTCGAGCTAGCGATGTCACAAGGCATACTGACCCTGACGCAGAAAACGGATTATCCTTTTGAGCACACGGTGAATATCGAAATCGATCAGGCCCCATCCAATGAGATCACCCTAGCACTCAGAGTTCCTGGCTGGGCTGAATCCTACAGTATCAACCTGAACGGCAAAACGATCCTTACTGGAAAAGAAAGCAGTTTTTTTGCGGAACTGAAGCGAGTATTTAAAGCCGGCGATCAAGTGACTATCGCGTTTGAGGCGGTGCCAGTC
>JABJQI010000225.1 GCA_018663485.1 Opitutia bacterium | reverse complement strand
GCGCTTCCGTAGCTGGGAGCGGATTGAATATCGTGAGCCAAAAAATGCTGGGCTGTTTCATAGTCTTTAAATATAAAAGAATGATGAAATTAACACACATTCGTAGAGTCCAATTCAGTGCCGCCAGCTTAATATTTGTATGGGTAATGGCTGTCAGTCAGGTACATGCCACAGCGGATACACGTCCCAATATATTAATCATCCTCGCGGACGACTTAGGCTATGCAGATACCGGCTTCACCGGCTCTAAGGTGGTGCAGACACCCAACTTGGATCGTCTAGCTGCGAATGGAGTGGTTTTAAAAAATGGCTATGTGACACACCCTTATTGTGGCCCCTCTCGTTCAGGGCTAATCACTGGTCGCTATCAAGCACGATTTGGTAATGAAACCAATTTCACCTATTCACCGTATGATTTTCATCAAGGATTACCACTAACGGAGAAGACCTTTGCAGAGCGTTTAAAACCGGTTGGGTATCGTACCGCTATTATTGGTAAATGGCACCTTGGCGCCTCTTTTCCTTTCCGCCCAAGTCAACGCGGCTTCGATCATTTTTACGGCTTTCTCTCGGGTGGTCATTCGTATTGGCCAGACAGCGTGACGACGCAGCTAGATTTATACGGACCGAACGGCACTCTCAACTACAGTGTCAACGAAGGTGGCAAGCTGCCGCTCAGTCGTAATGACCAAGTTGGCGCGTTCGAAGAATACCTTACCACTGCACTGAGTCGGGATGCGGCTGCTTTCGTCAAACAGGGCAGCGAACCCTTTCTGCTTTACCTCGCCTACAATGCACCGCACTCACCACTGGAAGCGCCCAATGAGGTGATTCAGAAATATCGCCACGTCGAGCCTTGGACCCGCCGCGTGTATCTCGCGATGATTGACTCGATGGACCAAGGTATCGGCATGCTACTCGAGGCGCTGAAAGAATCGGGAAAGTTAGACAATACCCTTATTTTCTTTCTCTCTGATAATGGTGGTGTGGCGCCCAAAGCGGGCTACGTCAACGAGGACTGGGCAGACAACGGACCACTGCGCAAAGGCAAGGGGAGCCTGTTTGAAGGGGGCTGTCGCGTCCCTTACCTAATGCACTGGCCGAACGGTTTGCCTCGCGGTAAAGTCTATGAGTTCCCCGTCTCATCACTCGATATTGCAGCCACGGCGGTCGCGCTTGGTCAAGGTGACAGCAGTGGACATTCCTTGGATGGCGTGAACTTAATTCCTTTCCTAGATGGATCCCGTAACGATGCGCCACATGCCGCGCTTTTTTGGCGCATACGCGATGGAGCAGGGTGGGCGGTTCGCACCCCCGCCGCGAAGATGCTCAAGGAAGGCTATTCCAGTAACCCACCTGAATTGTTTAATATGCTCAGTGATCCTTATGAATCGAATAACATGATCGATGCACGTCCTGAACTTCGTCAGCAACTGGCCCAATTATGGAATACTTGGAATTCGAAGAATCAGAGCAATCTATTCTTACAGTCGAATGAGTATCAAAAGAAACGCTTGGAATTGTATCGTCAACTTGACGAA
Source organism: Opitutia bacterium (assembly GCA_018663485.1). Lineage (GTDB taxonomy): Bacteria > Verrucomicrobiota > Verrucomicrobiia > Opitutales > Coraliomargaritaceae > Lentimonas. Next base: position 6,452 of record JABJQI010000225.1, on the reverse strand, counting down.
CAACTCAAAGCAGATGCGCTGAAACGCACACCTCTGGTCATTGAGTGATTTGCAGCAAGCGCAGTAGCGCAGGCATGGCTTCGGCCATTAAGACTCGACTGCCACACCGCGGCGGCGTTCTAATTCTTGTCGAATCTCCATCATTTTGTCCCTGGTCAGCGGATAGTGCCTTAACAATAACAGACAAACCAGTAGGGCAAATATTTGAGGCAGTGTATACAGCAGTCGCATGCGTTCCATGGTGCCAGGTGCCTGCTGCTGCATCACCGCCTGACGCTCGAGATTATCGGTGTACATGCCAAGTGATATTGGCTCCTCGCCTTCAACCAGATATTTGTCGCTGTCGGAAAGCTGATTGTATTCGGCTTGAGCCTGAATGGCGATGGCGGCCTTGCTTGCCTCAGGTAGCTTGCTGTCGAACTGAATGACATACTGCAGCGCGAACCCGGAGATGGCGATCGCCAATGTCATAGCGATTTTGTTGCACCAATTGGTAATCGCTGCAATCAAGCCCTCGCTACGCGAGCCAGTATTATATTCGTCCCAATCGCAGACGTCGGCACGCATCGAGAGAATTAATACCCAGAAGCCACACTCACCAATCGCGACTAGCGGTTTCATTGTAAGCGAAAGCCATGGACGCCCAGGAATCGTGGTGAAATAGATACCGATGAAAGCGATGATCAGGATGCTGACAGACGCCATCATGATCACATGTTTGTCGATTTTTTCAGTGATTTTGCTAATGGTCGCGGCTGCAGCGATGGCAAACAAGAGGCGCAGGGTGCCGTCAAATCCGCCGAGGCTGGCGCCCTTGAGTATATCGCCTTCATAGATGTAGTAGACATTGACAAAATAAGCGAGATTCGCCGTCGCCATAATCGCGAATAAGTAGGTGCAGATCACCCCAATGACAATCAGCAGCGGTTTGTTACGAACGATTGCCCGCAGTGCATCTTTAAACGAGCCCGCACCTTCTTTGGCGGCAATTTTCTGGTAGCGCTCTACATTAAACAGCGCGGGTAGAATACCGGCCCCGATAATGACTGCCGCGATGATCCAGCTGACGACGCGCACGCCACCCGTTTGGCCGCCAACCCATGCTAGGGTGCCAAGCCACGCCGCGAGTGGAAACACCCAAACAATACCCAAGTTAAAGGTCTCTTGTACGTATTTACGGACGACGAAAATTTTACTGCGCTCATCATAATCTGGCGTCAGCTCGGAGCCCAAGGCCTCGTAGGGCACTGAAAATATAGAGTAGACTGAGTAAAAGAGCATGAGAGCCACAAACAGATAGATGGTGGTCCCTGTGGTGGACCATGTTTCTGGCACCATCCAAATGACTGGAAATAACAGCCCAGTTAGGATCGCTCCCACAAAAATGAATGGCCTGCGGCGGCCATAACGACTGGTACAAGCATCGGATAATCGTCCGACCAATGGATCGGTAAAGGCGTCCCAGCACCGTGCCGCAGCGAGTGCCAGGCCAACGACTGAGGCGCCGAGGCCGAGGAAGTCGACAAAGAAGGGGGTGATGAAAATCCAGGCTAGACAGACGTTGGCATAATGATCCGAGACGACTCCCATCGAGTAAGCAATTTTCTGCTTTAGCGGCACATGATCAGACTGATGCGCCGTGGTAATTACCTTAGGTGAATTCATTAATGCGTAGAATTATCTTGTTGACTGAAAAAATGTCGAGCAGTGGACAGGGTGTAAGCGTGTCGTTTGGCCTAAAAAAACCGCCAGCGTGTACGCTGGCGGCTTGAAAATTGACTAGTAAGACTTTCAGGGAATTCTAAGCCTGAGTTCTTTTGCGGCGTGCCACAGCACCAGCGAGGGCCAGTGTGCCGAACATCACTGCGAATGCGCTAGGCTCAGGAACAGCAGCCGAATATGTACTAGAGAATGAGTTTAACTGTGTGCCACCGACTTTACTAGCTTGGAAATTGTCAAAGATCGGAAAGACAGTTGTCGCAGAGTAGAGGGCAGAATCCACAACGGTAAAGGAGGTGCTAGCAGTTCCGTTTTCAAAGTCAATCGACACATCAAAGAGGTCCTCAATGGCGCTCTTCGTAATAACTGTCGTGTATGTGTACGCATTGTTATCCTTGGTAGCTAGCGCGGTAACTTGTTGGCTATCGCTGGCAATCAATGAATCGACGGTATCAATGAATATAGGTGTAAAGGCAGGACGAACTGACATACCAGCCTTCGGAGTATTGCTACCAGGACTTAAGGTATCTGTAAGTCCAAATTGAAATACCGTAGCCTTGCTACCATTACCATCTACATTGGTCATGGACAGGTTAGCCACAAGCGTGAACGAATCACCCACACCAAAAGTAAAACTGTTAAATAAAACAGCGCGAGTGAAATCTGTCGATGAGGAAGCATAGCCGGCGGAAGCAACATCATTGGCAACCCATTGAGTTTGGGTATTAAAGTTATTTGTACCGTTGAGTGTAACTCCTTCAGACCATCCTTCGCCTGAGGTGAAGTCGTAAGAAACGGTCTGCGCAGAAAGAGTGATGGTTGCCGCGCATGTTGCTGATATAGTTATGAACTTTTTAATCATGGTGTGTAGTGGGTAGGTGAGGTATTTGAAGTTAGCTTTTTACGTGTAAAGTAAATTGCCTGGCAATGGGTTAAATACAATCTATTTACGTGTAATGTAAGTGGTTTGCACCAGTGGTCAAGGTTTTTTTAAATTATTTTTAAATATTTAAAAATTAGCATTAAGCGGGCCGATTAAGTGCCGACTTGGCTAGCGAGTCGCCACTCCAGCGGTATAACTGAAGGCCGTTGCGTTGAAGAGGTCGAAATTACCCTCCTGTTTGACGCTGCCCGATCTAAAGTAGCCGAACAGATCGGACTGATAGGCGGCTGATTCAGTCAAAGTGGTGGTGATGGTGGCTACTGTGTCGCTTGTATCCAGATTGATTAACTGCGCCACGGCTTCGAATTGGCCTGGAGTGGCTGATTTGGTGAGACTGAGTACGATGCGCAGCGTGTCGGTGAGATCACTGTTGTTTAAACGATCGTCGCCAACCGCAGCGTAGCTCACGCCGCCCAAGGCTTCAGCATAGCCACCGCCCGACACAAAGAATTGATACATCCCAGCAGCTGAATTTGAGCCTGAGGCATTTCTTTTGATGCCGGCAAAGATTGCATGCGTATTGGATGTCGATGCGGTGGAGAAACCGACTGAGCCCATAAAGGTATCCGTGATTGGGATACCTTCAGGTAAACCTTCGAATGTGAAGTCTAGGGTGACTGAGTAAGTCGCTCCGGCGGTCAACGCCGAACCTGCGCCGATTTTGTAATAGGCACTCGCTCCGGTCGCGTTGGGTGCGCGCCGCAGAGTGCCGAAGTCTGGGTTTCCTCCTTCTGGGAAATAAAATCCTCCAGCAAACGGAACCTCATTGAAATGGGCGGCGCTTGTTTGTTTGGATTGGTCAAGTGCGCTCGCAAAGTAGCCTTCGGAGCGCTCGAAATCAGTGCTAAATGTAGTCGCAGCATCGCTGACTGTGATCGCAGTTAGCAGGGCGGCAAAAGTTAGAGAGTAAGGATATAATTTCATATGGTTCTGGGGGTGGATTGTTGTGTGTGGTAGTGCGCTTGCCAAGCAAAGTGCGGCATGCGCAGTTTTAATTGTCTGCGTTGGCGCGAATGGTTAGTTTGGCGTGTGATAAGATGGTGGAGTAATTTTTTAGGGATAGGGTGATTTTATTTACATCCTGCAACTGATTGACCGGAATAGTCACATCGACGTATTCGAAGAAATTTTTAATCGATTGGTGGGCATCCAGGTCGACGGTGAAGGGATGTCCGTTGAATCGGCCACGTAAGGTGCCAGACGGGCCATTTTTATCTTCTAGGCCTAGGCGCAGTGTGACGGATTGGAGTCTGGAGATATTTTGAGCCGGGGTTTCAATCGTAACGGTGGGGCGCTCCCATAGGGGCAGGATGGTCTGCTGGCCATAAAATGCCGTTTCGAGGGTTTGTGCGCTAGTTGCTGCTGGAGCTGCTGTTTCTATAATGATTACTGCGGTTTCAGCGTTGCCGATACTCAGGCTGGCGCCGATCGCTAAGTCATCGCGTCGTAATTGGAAGCGGCCATTTTGATAAGTGGGCAGTCGGTAGCGGATCGATTGGATGCGGTTGTTACGTGGCAGAATCAATTCAGGGCGTAGCTTTAACGATCGGCCTGATTGGTTATTTACCGCGATGAATATTTGCTGCCCCTTTTTCAAGGCTAAGCTATGAACACGAGGGTGTATGGGATCCAAGCAAAGATATTCGCCACCAACGCCCTCCCACAAATCCATGAAATGGGCGTTCTTGGTTAATTCGAAGTCGCCTAGCGCATTACGTTTAACCAGGGCAAATCCGGAATCAGGTTCCCAGTGCATGTAGCCCAACAGGAAGGGGACCGTGAGCGAAAAATCTGCGGGTCGCTGCATGAATTGCAGCATGAAGCTGCTGTAGTTTGAGACGCGCAGCCAGTAATCGATTTCTCGAGTGCCACCGAGCAGTGTGCCGTATTCCGTGATCAACAGCGGCTTAACGTTTCCAGAGTTGCGCATTTCTGCGCAGAGCAGATCGAGCACGCAGTCGAGACGCCCTTGCAGCCAGTCATCATAACCTTCGGTGCGAGCCGCGTAGCTGGAACGAACGCCCCGATCGTAGAAATGATGTGAGTAGAAATCTAAGTCCGCTCGGGTTAAATCCATGAATTGCTTGTGATTTTCCCAGACAGAGAATGCCGGACGGCCCATTTCCATACGTGGCCAAGCCGAGGCGGGCCCACCCACTTGGATCGTTGGGTCGACTTTTTTTAGCGCCCGAGCGACGCGATTGTGGAAGTCGCCGAGCAGCCCCCATCCATCGAATTGAGGCAGCAGATGGTAGGTCCATTCGTGCTGGATGTCAGATTCATTTTTTACTTCCCAGTAGCTGGCGGTGCGCCCGCTGTCCTCAATCTCATCTGCCACATAAGCAGCAGCCAGTTCCGCGGCGGCGTCAAACGCTTCAATCGCTGGGGTGCCGAGGGTATTTTTCTGACCTGGAATCTGGGCGTCCATAAAGCTTGGCCAAATGTTGAAGCATTGCGCGAATTTCAGTTCTGGGTCAGTCATCCAGAATTGATCGAAGGTTCTTTGATTGAAAATCGAAAGATCTGCGTAGCCAGTTCGATCAGGATCCTCCTGCAAGAGGGGCTCAGTATATGCGCCGTGCCGAGTCTCGAGTTCGTGGGCGAGTTTTAGCATTTGGCGTCCAGGGTAGAAGCCCTTTGCGGCAAAGTCATCTTCCATGCCAGAGAGATCGGAGCCAGGGTTGATGTAGAGCCTGAAAAAACGATCTGTCGGCAATTCGGAGACACCTTCAATCGAGAGGGTTCGCCTCGGATCGACTTGAAGTATCGCGTCCATCGGCGGTTCAGAACTGTCTCCAATATTAAATAGACTTTCGTCAAAAGTGGATGGAATTCCTTCGAGTGAAATAAGTCGTACGGCAGTGATTTTAGCCGATCCTTTGAGGATTAGTGTCTGTGACTCTTCTATCCAATCTGCAAACAGCGAAGAGGGTATTTGAATCAGTCGCTGCGTTTGTAACTGTGGGTTCGTATAGACAATTCCACCTGCCACTTGGTATGCGACCGATGTGATGCGATCGAGATCCTCGCCTTCAAGCTCCAAGTATGAAAAGTTTCTGACGTAAGGCGCCAGTGCTTTTGCAATCGTCAAGTTTATCGTACCGTCGATGCTGCGTCTGCCTTCAAAAATTTGCAGCTCTGTGAGCACTCGATTACGTGAGTTAGCTTGGGTTTTTGTTTCAACTTCGTAGTCGGTGATGACTCTGTCCCAGAAGTTTTCATGCAAGCGTTTTTCTTTTTCTAGGTCGGTCGCGTGGAGAAAAACAATCGAGCAGAGGAAGCCGGTGATAACGCGCAGCATTCGATACTGAGTTCGAGGCGAGTTAAACTGGAGGTGGTAGCATTGCATCTTAATCGGGCGACTATCGAGTGACTCGTAGGGTGAATTGATCGGATAGCCCAGTTCTGGCGAGGGCCGCTTCTTTGCCGTCGGCAACGGGGCGTTCGTCATCCCAAGAGTACAGTGAAATAGTCACCTCTCCAGGCTGCCGCGCAGTCACGCTGCCGAATTTATCAACCGTAGCGATCGCGGGATTGCTGGACTCCCAGATGACGCTGCGCATCGTCGCGTCTTTAGGAAAGATCAACTTTTGCAAAGGGATCGATTCGTTTACTTTTAAGCGAGTCGTTGGAGTCACAATTTTGACTGCGCTCACGGGACGGTAGGCATTTTTTACGAGTACGGCCCCCAGTCGGTTATAGGCGGCGCGTTGCGCTACGGTCAGTTTTGAAATATCTAGGCCAGAGTGGTGCCAATTATTCCAATCGAATTTTACTTTGTTAGCACCTG
>JABJQI010000176.1 GCA_018663485.1 Opitutia bacterium | reverse complement strand
GGAGGCTTTCGCCGATCAACTGAATAAACACGGGGCGTCCTGTGCCATGCTCACAGATGGAGTCGATGATCGATTGCTCTAACTTCGAGTGGCAGTGCACGCGGAAGAATTCGGTGAAGAGCAGGTCGGGAGCTCCGTATTTACCGAGCAACTGCATGAACGGCAAGTTTGTGACATCCTGCATCGGAGCCAGTGCAGTCCAAGGCTGGCCGGGGATTAAGGGTTCTGGAAGTGGATGCATCGTTGTTAGGTGTTAGTTGTTAACGGCTGGTCGGGGGGACGGTATCCCGCTCACAACGAGCAACATTCAACACGTGATTTAATCGCCTTCTTTGAGGATCTTTGCGAGAATCTCGGTCATGTCGTCGACAGCATCGAGCACTTTTCTAGCGGCATAAAGTGGCTTCTCGCTGGTAAGTGCTAGGACGATCGAATCACTTGGACGGGCGTCGACTTCGATGATCTTGTGCCCGAGTTCGTTCTCCATTGATACGATCAAGCGGGCAAAGAAAGTGCCGTCGTCGACATCGTTAATCACCACGCGCTCCACTTCGGCACCGAGACCGTCGAGTAGGGTGATCATCAGATCGTGGGTCATTGGGCGCTCGGCTTGCTCGCCGTTCACTGCCCGTTGGATCGCTTCGCCAATCGCGCGTTCCATATAGATGACAAAGGTTTTGGTATCGTTCCCCAAAAAAACGGCACATCCATTTGATGTGGGCATGACTCCTTTAACGCTGACTGCGACGACGCTGTTATCCATATGATTTGTAGTATGCTTGGAGCGGTAGGGATTCAAGTGTATAGCTTGGGTGACATTAAAGTGAGGAAACAGAAGATCGCGGTCAGAAGCTAGTAAGGATTGTGTGCAATATAATATTTACCGTCATTGCTTTCAGAGGTCCTTTGCTTCACATCTTATATTTTTAAATATAGGCTGAATTAAAAATGTATTAAAAAATAGTGTCGCACCAAGCGCGACCTCTTCTAAAACCCAAGGCAGTGAATCAAAAAAGCCAGTCAACCAAGCCAAATCTGTATTTAGTCGGATTTATGGGCGTCGGCAAGTCTGCGATCGGGCGACGTGTTGCGCGTGAGCTGGGCTATAAATTCTTTGATTCAGATGATTGCATCGTGAAGCAAGTAGGGAAAAAGATTCCGGCGATTTTTGCCGCAGACGGTGAAGCACGTTTTCGGGCTTACGAGCGCGATTTCATCGAGTCAGGCCATCCGACGCAGGGCTGTGTCGTCTCTTGTGGCGGCGGCCTCGTCGTGCAGGAGGGTATGTCTGAATTGCTGAAGTCAAAGGGCGTTGTGGTCTGCTTGTTTGCTTCGGTCGAGAGTATCATCGAGCGCACCAGTCGAAATAATAACCGGCCGCTGCTGAATGTGGCAGATCCTGAGGCACGTATTCGTGAGCTATTGGCCGCCCGCGAGCCCGTCTATATGGACTCTGGTGCTTGCATCTCAACTGATGGACGCACGATCTCCGAAGTGGTGAAGCACATGCTACGCATCTATCGCGCTTGCGCGAAGCGTGGCGCTGGGGGCGAGTAAGAGTATTACTCCTTTTCTTAACACTGAGTGCAATGGCGAAAGTCGTCATGTGGTATCGCCGCTTGCGACGGTCAGTTATCAAGGGGCTTGCCGGAATTGGCTTGGCAAGGGCAGACGCCATGGGTTCAGAGTTTTTAACAGCGACTGTGATACCTTTCGTAATTACACCCCCTTGGCCCGAATCTCGTCTTGTCATCTGCCTCTGATTCGCGCTTTATGCCTGCATGTCTAAAGACTCAAAAATTCGCTGTGGTGTGGTAGGCACCGGTTCTCTGGGCCAGCACCATGCTCGTATCTATGCTGCACTCGAGGAGTGTGAGTTGGTGGGTATCGTCGAGTCCGACGACGCACGTGCAGCCGAAATGTGCGCAGCACATAATTGTGGTCGCTTTAACTCGCTCGAAGCATTGGCCGAAGCCTGCGATGCTGTAAGCGTCGTAGTGCCGACTGATCATCACCGTAATGTCGCAGTGCCTTTGCTTAACGGCGGCTGCCATTTGTTGATTGAGAAGCCGCTGTGCGTCAGTCTTGAAGAGGCCGAAGATATTCTCTCTGCGGCGAAGGCTGCGGGGCGTATCGTGCAGGTCGGCCACATCGAGCATTACAATCCAGTCATGGGCTACCTCGAAAATGCGGTGTCCAAACCGCAATTTATTACTGCCGATCGCTTGGCACCTTTCAATCCACGTGGTACCGAGGTAGGCGTAGTGCTAGACCTGATGATCCATGACCTAGGTGTCATTCTCGCGCTGGTGCGTTCGCCAATTACGCAGGTCGATGCCGTGGGTGTGAATGTGCTTTCTGATAGCGAAGACATTGCCAATGCGCGTATCACTTTTGAAAACGGCTGTGTGGCTAATATTAACACCAGTCGAGTGAGTATGAAGAAGGTGCGTGAGATCCGCGTCTTTCAACCTGCGAACTATCTCTCGTTAGACTTTATGAATCAAAGCGGACATTTTCTACGCAAGGAAGGTCCAGAACTCGTGCGCGAAGAAATTCCAATTGAAAAAGATGAGCCGCTTAAGCTCGAGCTCGCGTCTTTTATGCAAGTCGTCAAGGACGCTGGCCAACCAAAGGTCGGTGCTGAGCTTGGCAAGTCTGCACTCGAACTGGCGATTCGGATCACTGAGCTGATTCACGCCGATAAATAATTTCTTCGTCCACCGAATAAATGTCTGAACAGCTACCAGCCCTTACCGATTTCGCTGCGCCGATAAATGGGCAGCCGGATTTACTCATCATTGCTGGTGAGCATTCCGGTGATGAACATGCGGCGAAAATTGTTGCTGATATGCGCTTGAAGCACCCTGACATCAAGGTCGCCTGTCTCGGTGGTGTTGAACTCGAGATCGAGGGCGCACAACTGCTTTACGACTTAACTGCGATGTCGATTGTCGGCTTTGCTGAAGTCGTGAGGCATTATGGTTTCTTTAAGGCGCTGTTTGATCGCACACTGGATTGGATTGAACGTTATCGTCCGAAGCATCTCTGCTTCGTTGATTATCCTGGCTTTAATCTGCGTATCGCTGAGCAATTGCTCGAGCGTGGACTAAGCAAAAAAGGCGGGGGCGATATCGGCATTAGCTATTATGTCGGCCCGCAGGTTTGGGCATGGAAAGCGAAGCGTCGCTTTAAAATGGCGCGCACGATCGATCGTCTCGGTGTGATTTTCCCATTTGAGGTCGAGTGTTTTGCCGATACCGACCTACCGACCGAGTTTGTCGGTCATCCGTTCGTGCGCGACGATTATCAATTGCCGCTCAGTTACGATGCCTCGGCACCGGTGCTATTGCTACCAGGGAGTCGTACTGCTGCAGTGGGCCGTATCTTCCCGCTGTTGTTGCAGGGCTTTCAGTTAGCGCAAAAATCGAAGCCAAGGTTAAAGGCAAAGGTCGTGTACCCGAGTCAACGTATTCGCGCTGTCTTGGAAACTGTGTTGCAAGACTATCCCCTGTTAAAGAACTCAATTGAGTTAGTGCGTAATGAAGAGGACAGCTTGCCGGCTAGCGCAGTATTAATGAGTTCTGGCACCATGTCGTTGGCCTGTGCGCTGTCAGGGATTCCTGGTGCGATCGTATATCGTCTCAATCCGATTAGTTATTGGATTGGTCGAATGGTGGTGAAAATCCCTTACATCGGTATTGCAAATCTGCTACTTAAGCGTCCCCTACATCCCGAATTCATTCAAGGGGCCGCCAAGCCGAAACGCTTAGCCGAGCAAATACTAACTGCGCTCGATGATCCGCAAGCTAGCCAAGCCGCTGCCGCGGGTGCTGCCGAGCTCGGCGGGCTGTTGCACACAGGCAGTGGTGTCAGCACTGCTGATTGGTTGTTAGAGGCGTGTGACATGGGATCAGATGCCGCGAAGTAAAATATTCGTTTCCAGTTTCAAAGGTGGCAACGCGTTTGACTGCTATGTAAAACTGAGCCTAGGTGATCGATCTTGTATGGAAGCTCAATTTGACAGGTGCCTGTGCCCTGATTGTTTGCAGCAGATTAAGTCGAAAGAATCGATTTGTATTTCAAGTGTAACGCTCTAGGGCTATGATTGAAATCTATCGAAATCACGATTTTAGCCAAGTAGGGTTATATCAAGTTATGCTTGAGGATGCTGGCATCGAAACTGTTTTACGGAATCGGAATTCAGTGACGATGACCACTTCAGTGCCGATTCCTAGTATGTATCCAAAAATCTGTGTATATACGTCTGAAGATGCTGCGCGCGCACGTGAACTACTGGCGGTGTATGCTGAGTCAGCTTCGGCCGAGCTCGCTGCGGATTGGGAATGCGCGTTTTGTGGCGAAGGAAATGAAGGCAACTTTACCGAATGTTGGTCGTGCCAGGCGGATTGCCCTAAGTGGGGAGTTAGCCATGAGGATTGAGAGCCTTAATGCTGTTGTTTGGGGTGCACTTGCTGCGCTATGCTTGGTCGTACTTAGTGGTTGCCAATCGTCGGATGCCGACAGTTCCTTGGATGTCAGATCGTCGGTGTTTACTACTACTCTTGACTCAACAGTTCCAGTGGTGCCCGCTGCAACTGTTACGGTTGCCGCGGATCGAATGGGTATTGCAGTGCAGGGGACTTCGATTGCAGTCGGCGCTCAGAAGCAGCTTTATTCGGAGCAGGTGACAAAGTCCGATTTGTGGCGGATGAATATGCAACGCGGTTGTAAGTTTCATGAACCCTGGCAGTATATGGGCACCAAAGATAGTAAGCATTATTTGATGATCTATCCGTTTCTTGGGTTTCGTGAGGTGTATTGTATAACTGAAACAGAGTATCCGCTTGAGGAACCTTTTGAGCTGACTACACGGACCTCGGAATGGCGTGAGATCAAAAAATTATCGCATCATGGCATTGATCAACTATTTATTGTTGAGCCTCTATTGCCTGGTTTACCAGATGCTCTCGTGCCGATACAACTTGATGGGGTTCAAGGTAATGGCTTTGACGGCGAGGTCGAGGAGCTAATGACGCAAGACGTGCAGATTTTAAGAGGAGACTAGCTGTTCAATGGCCGAACTGTTCCGAGCGAAAAAAAATGACCGAGCCAATTCTTGGTCATCTCCGTTCAAAGGAAGACATCGGTTTTCAGATTTGCGAATAAGGTCTTAGTTGCACGTTCGGGAACTCGCTGTGGCGATAATTAAAGGGAACTTTATACATTTATAATAGTCTTCAGGTAGACACGAGCGCTGGCTTCATCGGTAAATTCGCCCTCGAGTTGCGCTTCATAGGCGCGGTCGAGGATCTTGCCGAAGTGAGCGCCGGGCTTGATGTCGAGCGCGATTAAATGACGTCCGAGTAAAATTGGTTTTGGGGCGCTGTCTTCAATCGCAAGTTCGGTGGCTTTTTTGAGCAGCCAGTCACCTTCGGGGAAGCCATCAACCACGATTGGAGGGCGGCCTGACTTGTCGGCAAAGGCCACTCGGGTGAGGCGGTCGACGCGTTTGACCCGGGCGGCAAGTCGTCGGATCGCAGTATCGCCTGCCCCATCGCGATACAGGGCGAGAGGGCGCATGTGTTGCTCAACCAGCGGCAGCACTTCTTCAAATATTTTTTTCTGTCGCGTCAGGCGTTCGAGGAATGCGCGCGCAATCGGCACGCCGTCAACATCGTGGCGTGGGCTGCGAATGCGGCCAGTCTTGGCATCGACGAAGCTGGAGACGGCTTTGCCCATGTCATGGCAAAGCACTGCGAGGCCAACAATGAGGTCTTCCCATTCATCGCCAATTCGATGACGCGCATAGGCATCGAGGCAATGGTAAGTGTGGGTCCACACGTCGCCTTCGGGGTGCCACTCTGGATCTTGCTCGCAGCCGACCAAGGCTTCAATTTCTGGGAAGTATTGCAACCAATCGCAGGCTTGTAAAAAGAGTAAGCCTTTTGATGGCTGCGCGCCCTTGAGGAAGAGCTTTTTCCATTCTTCCCAAAGACGTTCGGAGGGCAGGTGCTCCGGCGATAGTTCACGGCAAAGTGTGATCGTCGCGGGCGTTGCTTCGAGGTCGAAGCGGGCGATGAACTGCATGCCGCGTAGCACGCGCAACGGATCTTCGCTGAAGGCTGCTGATACGTTACGTAGGTGGCCCGCCTTGAGGTCGGTCACGCCGTCGTAAGGGTCAAGTAATTCGTCGGTGAGCGGGTCAAAACTAATGGCATTAATAGTGAAGTCACGTCGCGAGGCGGCTTCTTTAGGCGACATGCTGGGATCGCCTTCAACGACGAAATCGGTGTGCTTCGGGCCGCTCTTGGATTCTCGGCGGGGCAAGGCGAGGTCGATGTCGTGCCCCTTAATGATGAACACGCCAAATGCGCGGCCAACAGTATCGAGTCGAAATGTCTTT
>JABJQI010000097.1 GCA_018663485.1 Opitutia bacterium | reverse complement strand
CGCGCGCCCAGCACTTGAAGACGGCAACTTTGACAAACTGGTATTCTCCTTCCACGGCATACCGCAGCGCCATCTAGTAAAGGGTGACCCATCGCACAATCACTGTATGACCACCCCAGATTGCTGCAATACATGCCATCCCGCACATGCCACTTGCTACCGCCACCAGTGCGCAATGACAGTCGAGAAATTTGTCGCGGCAATGGGCATTCCCAAAGAGAAATACATGATCACCTTCCAGTCACGTCTCGGCCGAGAACCATGGCTGAGTCCGTACACCGACCAGACACTGGAGCAACTCGCCGAAGACGGCAATAAGCGGGTCAAAGTCATCTGTGCAGCCTTCACTGCAGACTGCCTCGAAACATTGGAAGAAATCGCACAAGAAGGCCGAGACATCTTCATCGAAGCTGGCGGCGAAGACCTAGAGCAAATTCCTTGCCTCAACGAGCACCCAAAATTCATCGAATTCTTGAGCAATAAAGTGCATGCTTGGCAGGATGGTGCCTACGAGACCGCCCACGCCACTCCGCCTGCGCAAGTCGTACGCTAAGCACAGATCGCACCCTTCAGCGCCCCTGTAATGCTTGAAGATATCTTCATTTCTGCGCGTGATGCGCTTGCGATCGGCGCCTCGATTTATTTGAGCGCCTTTCTGTTCGGCATTATCGCCCTACTGACCCGCAAGCCCTACCCACGCACCGCGATGTTTGCCCTGCTCACTGGCGGCTTCCTCTTCCAAACGCTGGGGCTCAATCTACGCGGCGCAGAAATCAAAGGCTGCCCACTCGGCAATATCTTTGAAATTTCGCAATTTATCGCATGGTCACTGGTGCTGCTTTATTTCCTGATCGGCCCTGCTTTCAAACTACGCCTGCTTGGATTCTTCACCGCAGGCCTCGCCGGGCTCCTCGCGGGCACGGCACTACTGATTCCAAATTGGGACCAACCCTACCCCCCTGGCATTTTCGGTGGCAATCCATGGATTGAGTTACACGCGGCACTGGCGATTTTCAGTTATGCGATGTTCGCAATTGTCGCACTGGTATCCGCGATGTTCCTAATCCAACAACATGGGTTGAAGAACAAACAGTTCAAAGGCCTTTACCAACATTTGCCCTCGGTTCAGCAGCTCGACTTAATGGCAAAACGACTGCTCATTACTGGAGTATTGGTACTCAGCGCTGCTCTCATCTTCGGCGCAGTTTTTTGGATCAACCACCCCGAGCGCGTGCCCGTCTTTAAATTGACAGCCACATGCCTCGTCTGGGCAGGCTACCTCACTGTCGTAGTTTTACGGATACAAAAGCGACTCGTCACCCGCCGCCACGCGATCGCCTCCATTGCGCTCTTCATCTTCGCACTCGCGTCTCTCTGGCCCGTGCAATCTGCACGCGACACGATCGGAACCGAAGCCTCGACTACTCAGCAGACATCTGAATGAGCGACGCATTGCAGTCACTGTTTGTGCTTGGCAGCACACACCATCAAGCTCCGCTTGAAGTGCGCGAGCGCATGGCTCTCACACCAGAAAACGCCGCAGCTCTGCAACAAGAGCTACACGCTCTCGACGACATTTACGAGTGTCTGGTCGTCAATACTTGCAACCGTGTTGAAGTCTATGGCCTCGCCACTGACGCTACCGTCGAAGCCACAGTCCGAGACTACCTCTGCGCTCGCAACGGCGTAAGCCGGGAACTGCTAGATGCACACTCCTCATGGCATACCAACCTCGACGCGCTACAGCACGCCTTCGAAGTCTCCAGCGGCCTCGACTCTCAAATCGTTGGTGAGACAGATATCCTCGGCCAGATGAAGAACGCTTATGCCCATGCACGTGCAGCAAAATGCACCGGCACCGTCCTCAACCGTCTCTTTGAGAAAAGCTTCCAAGCAGCCAAGTCGGCCCGAACTCAGACTGGTATCACCCGCGGACAAGTCAGTATCGGCAATGTTGCGGTCGATCTAGCTAATCGTATTTTTGGGCACTTGCGCGACAGCCGCGTACTGCTGCTCGGCAGTGGCGACGTCGCAGAAAAGACCGCGCAATCGCTCAAAAGCCGTGGCGTAGCGGACATTACCGTCGCTAGTCGCACTTATGAAAATTCCCACACCCTCGCCCACAACCTCGGCGGTGCAGCCATTGAGCTCAGCGATTTCGCTGCGCAACTCAAACGCTTCGATATTGTCATCAGCTCAACTGCCGCTCCTGAATTAATTCTGGACCGTGACACGCTTGCGGCCGCACTGAAGCAACGCCCCGATCGCCCCTTCTTCCTCATTGACGTGGCACTGCCTCGCGACATCGATCCGACAGTGACTAAGCTAGAGAACGTCTATCTCTACAATCTCGACGACCTTTCCAGCATTGCCAACGAAAACCTCGAGCTGCGTAAAGCCGAGATCGACCGCGCACGCATCATCTTGAAAAGCCACGCCTGGAACTTATGGCTACAGCTTAGACGCCGAACTTTATTAGCGACGAGATAAGAAGATCAGAGGTTAAAAAGGCTGACGACGCCCAATCGTGTGTAAATGATTAACCACAGGTTTACCCTGAGCTAGTCCAGCGTGACGAGCACAGCTGCCGTTTGCTCAACTAAGGAAAAATAAGCGAATATTAGCGGTCACCTACCTGCTGGTCTCAGGAATGTTTAGTCGGTAGACTCATTGCGACAGACAAAAATGCTTTGCCATCTGAATCACAAACCAAAAAAACGCGCCCCAAATCAGCACAGATTTTGTAAAAAGCGTCGAATAAAACAGCAGCTTACTGCACCGCAGGGATGTTGCTCGGAGCAACAACTGGAGCTGCCGGCATCGGCGCGGCTGGAGCGGCGCTCCCGCCCATTCCTTGGCCCATCATCATCAGGCCCATGAGTGGCATCATCGCACCCTTCAGACTCTGGTCGAATTGCTCTTGCGTCTCAGCTGCAGCGATTTGCGCCAACACACCATCGATCATGGTAAGAACACCCATCATTTGCGGCTTATTAGCCGCAATGTCTTGCATCGAAGTGGCTTCCAGCTCAGCCGTGGCTTCAGCAATTTTAGCCACCCAGTCGCTCGCCATCTCAGATGGCACCCAACGTTGCTCCACCTTGCTGAATGCTTGCTCGACTGGCTCTTTACCAGGAACGGTCGTTAACAACGTCGCTTGCAGATCATCTGCTTCAACCACTGTAACGACTGTATTCATATAATTAGAAAGCATCGATTCCTCGCCAGCCAACTGTCCCAAAGTCTCAGCGTATTGTATAAGCTGCGACACGGTTGTATCAAAAAAGTCCTGCCCATTGAAATTCAATAAGCCAGTACTCGAAGCCAACTCGCTCGATGTGATGGCGCCTAGCAGACCGACAATCGAAGGGAGCGCGGCTTCAAGCTGTGCCATTTCCTCAGCTGAACGACCTTGCATGAAAGACGAATTCAAGATCAAGGCCTGCTGCTGATCAATCACCTCTGCCAGCCGTGCGATCGTCGCAAAGCTCTTATCATACAACTCGGGATCAATCTTAGAACCTGCAAGGTGCAGCAAATAACTGACGTCCGTTTGATACGAAGTAGGCATCGCCTGCCAAATGATACCGCCATTGCCCTTCGCAAATTCGTTGATCACAGTTTGAATCGCTGCATCGGGCGCATCCGGAATCGTGACAGCGGCAGCTACTTCAGCTTTTTTGCCGCAGCCATTGAGCAGTAAAACACTGGCAGCGAGGCCAAGCGTGATTTTTTTAGAAATCGAAAACGTCATATTATCTGAATCAGGTTAAAATTGAAAAACGAAGTTCAAGGCAACAGAGATAGGGGTTCGACTCTAAAGTGCCAAACTTTAATAGATCGCACTACTCAATGCCAAGTAAACCACTGTTATACCCCAAGCAAACGCGTGCGTCGATGCTGCTGAGGGAACTGCAGTGTAATCGCGGTGCCCTCACCCTTAAGGGATTCGATCCCTAGCTGCCCGCCGTGGTCCCGGATAATGCGTTGCACGATCATCATCCCAAGCCCGTGCCCCTCTTTCTTGGTCGTGTAATAAGGCTGCAAAATGCGTGAAAGTTCGTCCTCTGAAATACCAGAACCGGTATCAATAAATTGCATATAAACAAACTCATCATCACTGCGCGCCAAGACCCGCAACTTGCCACCGGGCTGCATCGCTTCCATCGCGTTCTTAATTAGATTGAAAAAGACCTGCTTAATCTGCCCACGATCGCCGAGAATAGACGGAATTGCCTGACCCACTTTAATATTCACGTCCAAGCGGCGATTACTCAATTCTGCTTCTTGGACGCGCAACACCTCGTCGAGCAACTCGACGAGGTCGAGTTCATTGAGATCCGGCTGCTGAGGCCGGACTGCTTCAAGAAAATGCGTGATGATACCATCCAGTCGCTTCACTTCGCCTTGGCAGACTTCGAGCGATTCAGACATACTATCGGCCGTTTCACCGAGCTGTAGCTTCTTTAGCTTTCTTTCGATCAATTGCAGATGGATCGTCAACGAGTTGAGCGGATTGCCCAGCTCATGTGCGACGCCCGCAGAGAGGCGCATAATCGATGCGATACGCTCGCTCTCGATCCGTTCCTGCATCGAGACTTTTTCTTCGGTTACATCTGAGAGCACCACGACCATGCCGCCGCTGTCATCTTGCCCGACCTGTGTATCAATGGGCACCATATAAAGACGTACAAACCGGTGCTCCGGATAGGTCAGCTCGACCTCACGCGAAAGCACTCGCGCGGCTTTTCCTGTAGTATCCGTATTTTCTAAATCCATCGAACGAGCGAGGTCAGGCACCATCTTCCACAGGCGCGTATTGCCGACATCATCCTCCTTTAAACCGATCAGACTGAAGGCAGCCTCGTTGGCGTATTGGACAACTCTCTCGGAGTCGATCACCAGAATACCGTCCTGGATGGTATTAAATACCGTCTCCTGCAACTTACGGTCACGCGCCAAACGCTGCACCAGAATGCCTAGATTGACTGAATCGAGGTCATCGATCCGTCCCAGTATTTTATCAAGTCCGGTGTTTTTCATAATGATAAAGTGCTAATCCTGAGTCGCACTCGGCGTAATTAGCTGGATCAATTCCTTGGCGATGGCGACTTTAGTCGTCGGGCCTATCTTTAGCGAGCTTCCATCCGCCGCGATGAGCGTCACTTTGTTTGTGTCGGCGGCAAAGCCGACACCCGCTTCGCCAACTTGATTGGCCACAATCCAGTCGCAACGCTTTGCCTCCAACTTGCCACGGGCATACGCATCGACCTCGTTGGTCTCTGCGGCAAAGCCGACCACGGTCTGATGCGCTTTGCGTTCGGTCATGGTCTTTAAGATGTCGACGGTGCGCTCAAACTCGATGCTCATCGAGGCCTCCCCCTTCTTCTCCTTCTGCGCGTGTTGCTTGACCGGACGAAAGTCACTGACCGCAGCGGTCATAATTAAAACATCACAGGCATCAAACAACGCATCGACGTGCTGAAACATTTCCGCCGCACTGACCACCGGGTATAAAATAACATCATCTGGCTCTTTGAGTACGACCGGGCCAGCGACCAGATCAACAGTCCACCCCGCAGCCACAGCGGCCTCAGCGATAGCATAGCCCATCTTGCCGGTGGATGGATTGCTCAAAAAGCGCACCGGATCGATAAATTCGCGGGTTGGGCCCGCGGTAATAAGACAACGAATTGAGCTTGCGTTCGACATAACTCGGAAAAGCCTAGGCTAACATATGGCCCAACAGCAACCCAGCACCGCACCGAATTTGAAAAATTCCTCTAATACCTTAAAACCAGCAGTACAGAAGGAAAATACTCTGCTCAATCTCGGCTTTAATATTTTGCTGCCGATCATGGTGCTCAACAAAGGCCAAAAATACTTCGGCGAGTATCTGCAACCTTACTTCGAGAACGTCGCAGTCGGCATCCTGATCATCGCCATCATTTTTCCTGTTGCCTATTTCATCTACGATTACTTCAAACGCTCGAAATATAATCTGTTCTCGATCCTCGGCCTCATCAGCGTCCTCCTTACCGGTGGTATCGGCATCCTCGAGATCCCGACAGAGTGGTTTGCGGTCAAAGAGGCAGCCATTCCGCTACTGTTAGGCATCGCCGTAGTCGTCTCACTCAAGACGCCTTGGCCGCTGATTCGCACCCTGCTCTACAATCCAGAAATTCTGGATGTCGATAAAGTGCATATTGCCCTGCAGGCGCATGACAGTGAATCGGCATTTGAAAAACTGCTGACGAAGTGCACTTGGCTGCTCGCCTTTTCGTTTTTACTGAGCGGTATACTCAACTATGGACTAGCGCGCTGGATCGTGGTCAGCCCGAGCGGTACCGATGCCTTCAACTCCGAAGTCAGTAAGATGATGGCCTGGAGCTGGCCCGTGATTGTGATCCCAAGCATGGCGATTATGATGGTTACGTTGTGGATGCTTCTCGGCGGGATCAAAAAAATGACAGGGCTAGAGCTGGACGATGTCCTGCACGGCGCGCCGCCGAAGGTAACAGATGAGACTAGCAGTGAGAACGCTGGAGGCTAACAAGCCATCTGAATCAGTGTGCAACGCAGTTCCGCCTGAAGCCTCAAGCTATTTTGATGTCGCAAGCTCCCAGCCAGAGCATGCTCTCGGTGGAGACGCATGCGCCACCACTCATAACCGAAGCCACAGACACCTAGGTCTACAAAAAAAGGCAAAGCCTAGAAAGGCTCTGTCGTTTAACAAAGTGCAGCTGTAACTGCTAGCGCTCGTCCATTTGCAGGTAGTCGCGAATCGTATGGCCGGTGTAAATTTGACGAGGACGGTGGATACGGCTCTTGGAGTTTTCCGCAATCTCTTTCCAATTCGCAATCCAGCCTGGCATACGTCCGATCGCAAACATCACTGTAAACATCTCGACTGGAATACCGATCGCCTTGAGCAAGATACCACTGTAAAAGTCGACATTCGGGTAGAGCTTGCGCTGCACAAAATACTCATCCTCTAGCGCGGCCTGTTCGAGGTGCTTGGCAATATCAAGCAGTGGATCATCGATCCCCAAACCTTCGAGAACACGCTCAGAGCTCTTCCCCAAGATTTTCGCACGTGGATCGTAGTTTTTATACACACGGTGCCCAAAACCCATGAGTTTTGCTTTACCCTCTTTAGCGTCTTGGATGAATTTTGAGCCGTCATCACCCGAGGCGTGGATCTCTTCGAGCATCTTGATTACTGCCATGTTTGCCCCACCATGCGAGGGGCCCCAAAGCGCACAAACTCCGGCCGAAACCGAAGCAAACAAATTCGCACCACCGGAAGCGACCATGCGAACAGTCGAAGTCGAGCAGTTCTGTTCGTGGTCGGCATGCAACAGCAGGAAAAGATCGAGCGCCTCAGAGGCACCGGAAGCATCTTTATATTGGTGATAAGGCTCGGAGAACATCATGTGCAGAAAGTTCTCGGCGTAGCGCAGTTTGTAATCCGGAAAGACAAATGGTAAACCCTGCTTCTGGCGATAGGTCATCGCTGCAATCGTGCGCACTTTAGAAATCAACAGCGCGGCTGTCTCATCGAAGTGCGCCAAATCTTGTGCACGGTTATTCGAAGACATCTCAGGGTAGTAAGCACCCAGCGAGTTGAGCATAGATGACAAGATCGCCATGGGATGGGCATTACTTGGAAAACCCTCGAAATGATGATGCATGCCGGTGTGAACCGAAGCGTGCGCCTGCACTCCTTTGGCGAATATTTCCAATTCCTCTTGGGTGGGCAACTCACCATAAATAGCGAGGTATGACGTCTCTAAAAAAGTAGAGCGCTCAGCCAACTGTTCGATCGGATAGCCGCGGTGACGGAGAATGCCCTTTTCGCCATCAATAAATGTAATGTCACTCAAGCAAGAGCCCGTGTTACCGTAGCCTTCGTCGAAAGTGACACAACCACTCTTCACGCGTAAAGTCCTGGTATCTAGGGCCTTTTCTCCTTCGGTTCCCACAATCATGGGGAACTCGAAATTTTCATCGCCGAGTCGAATAGTGCCAGTGTTTTCCATTTTCTAGGTAGTTGTTAGGTAAGTGATCGAGGGAGCGCATTGACACTCGATTAAAAAGATCATCCAGCGTTGTGCTACAGCGACTTCAGGAAATTACGGTAGAGTTGCAATCCTTTTGCCTGACTTTTTTCTGGGTGAAACTGCGTGGCATAGCAATTCCCGGAACGAATTCCAGAAACAAACCGACCGCCGTAATCAGTCTCAAATAGTGAAAGCCGCTCATCTTCTGGTTCAATATAATAGCTATGCACGAAATAAAATTGGTCGACGCCGCTTTCAAGGCCTTCAGTGAGTGGATCATCACCTGCAAAAGAGACCGAGTTCCAACCCATGTGCGGGACCTTGAATGATGAATCGATCTCAAAACGACGCACCCGCCCCTTAAAAACACCCAATGCCTGCGTATTGCCCTCTTCAGAGTGCTCAAACAGCGCCTGTAGCCCAAGGCAAATACCGAAAAACGGCTTATCCGCAGCGATCCAATCGCGAATCGCATCATCAAAGCCCGTTTCTTTGAGCAACCGCATAGCGTCGACGATCGCACCTTGACCAGGAAAAATCAGCGCATCGGCCGCTCCAATCTGATCGGGACTGGAGACGAGTCGCGCAGTCGCACCGACATGCTCCCAAGCGCGCACCACACTACGCAAGTTACCCATGCCGTAATCAATAACGGCGAGTCGTGGTTTACTGGGTTGTGACTTTACGCTCATAAGAAACGCTACAAGTTGCCGAATCTAAATCAGTATGCAAGCAGACAAGCCCGCGGATTGATCAAATCCGCCTCACTGATCTATAATTCGATCAGCTTATAGCAAACACAATCAACCCTAATAAGAGTTTCGCCTGCGACGGCAAGATAGACAAAAGGACGACCCGTCACTGGGTCGCCCTTTACTAAATAAATAGTGCTCGAAGCTATTTCGAGAGCGTGCCCTTAGTCGAGGGCAGCGCCCCACCGAGGCGCGGATCGACGGTCGTGGCCATATCGAGCGCACGGGCAAAGCCCTTAAAAATCGCCTCGGCAATGTGGTGCGGCTCTTCGCCGTATTCAAGATTGATGTGCAAATTACATGCCGCATCGTTGGCAAAAGCCTGAAAAAACTCCTTCACCAGTACGATACTGAAATCGCGCACCATCGGAAACTGATAGTCCACATTATAAACAAATGCCTGACGGTTCGACAAATCCAGCGCTACACGAGCCAACGATTCATCCATCGGCAATAGAAAGAATCCGTAACGGCGAATGCCGCCTTTGTCGCCTAGCGCTTGTTTGAGCGCCTGGCCGAGTACAATACCAGTGTCCTCGACCATGTGGTGATAGTCGACGTCGATATCGCCGGTTGCCTTGACCTTTAGGTCAAACAAGCCGTGCTTGGCAAAGAGCGTCAGCATGTGATCGAAAAACGGGATTCCAGTGTCGATTACGGACACACCAGTGCCATCGAGATGCAGCTCCATTTCGATCTGCGTCTCTTTAGTATTGCGGGTGATTTTTGCTATGCGTGATTTAGCCATGATGTAACAGCGATTAAAAAAGCCTCCATTTCAGCGTCAGTTCCTATGCTAACGCGTATAAAAGAGCAAGTTAAAGGATGAGCAGGGAAATAGCGCACCAATACGTGCGCCTGCTTTAAATGCTCGAACAGCGAGGCGGCCACCGCCGCACCCGATTCTCCCGCGCCATTTTGCGGCTCGGTGAATAGAAAATTGGCTGCTGATGGATAGGTGAACCAACCGAGCCCATCAAGCTGGGCCAAGGTCGACGCACGGGTCGTAATCACCTTCTGCCGTTGCAACTCAAAGTATTCAACATCTTCAAACGCGACCTGCGCCGCCACCTGTGCGATTCGGTCGACATTGTAGGCATCGCGCACTCGATCCAACATGCTGATAATACCAGCGCTCGCCAGACCAAATCCAACTCGCATACCAGCGAGGGCATACGATTTCGAGAACGTACGTACCACCACTAGGTTTTCATAATCCTGCAGTAAAGCCACCGCAGTCTCACCACCAAAATCGACATACGCCTCGTCCACCACCAATATCCCGTCGATTCGTTGCAGCACCGATTCAATAGCAGTCAGAGGAAACGCCACGCCAGTCGGTGCATTCGGCGAAGTCAGGAAAAAGACCGGCGCATTGATCGCTACCATCGCCTCCACATCCAGCTCCATTGAGCGGCTAAACGGCACATCAATCATGCCTTTGCCCGACATCCCAGCCACCACTGGATAGAGCGAATAACTCGGAACGGTGTGCCCCGCCCCCTGTGCGGAAACATAACAGCGCGTAATTAGATCTAAAATATTGTCAGAGCCATTACCGATAATGACATTTTGTGCAGTCAGCCCAAACCGCTCAGCGATTACAGTACGGAGTTGTTGGCTGACTGGCTCCGGGTAACGACGCAGTTGCGCCACCTCAGCACCCACGGCCTCGCCCACTCTTGGCGACGGTGGATATGGATTTTCATTGGTGTTTAGCTTGACCCATCCTTCAGCCTGCGGCTGCTCACCAGGCACATAGGCATGTAATTCCTGGATATGTGCTAAGGCACGCGCATTGGCATTAAATTTTTTCTTCATGGGCATATATCGAATTAACAGAAGACAGACGCGCAAGCTCCCGCCTCCGGAAAACCACGCCTCAATAAACTTTAGCAGATAAACAGCGATTTGCTTTTTATCCAACCATAGCTACCGCTCTATAAACACTACTTCACTCGCCAGAGGTAAATCCAAAATGTTCAGAAAACTCATAATTCCTGCTTTTATCCAGATTCTCATCGTCCGAAGTAGCAATGCCGATGAGATCTAGATGAAAAATGGTTCTCGGCTAATTGCCGCCCGTTTACAGACTGCACCTGCTGGATGTGACCATCGAGCAGCACAACAATTTCCTGGCTAGTGAAGGAATTTAGCGTGCCATGTGCTTATAGCCGAATCGTTAGCGAGCGTCCGTGACCGTCGAGCTTTTCCAAGCGCGCAAAGGTTTCCACCACTGGAGCCGCATTCGCTAGGCTCTTGGCGTCGTAACGAAGAATACTAGAGCGCCGAATAAAGTCGGTCGCTTGCAAACCACTGAAAAAACGTCCCGCACGCCCAGTCGGTAATGTATGGCTCGGCCCCGCGGTAAAATCGCCCAATACGGTCGGCGTCATATAGCCCTGCAGGATAGCGCCCGCAGTGTTGATCTTTTTCGTCAGCGCATCGATCGATTTATCAGCGATCTGTAGCTCCAAATGCTCCGGTGCAATATCGTTGGAGACCTGTGCAGCTTGATCCAGATTCTTACAAGTCACCGCAAGGAAGCGGCGCTTCAAGACCTTCTCACATTTTGCGGCGTGGCTGCGCTCTGGCAATTGCTTGGCCAGGGATTTCTCTATCTTGCTCAACAGCGCCTTGCTAGTGGTTGCCAGATAAAGAATCTCCTTACCACTACCGTGTTCGGCCTGTGCGATTAAGTCCGCGGCGACATGGTGTGGGTTCGCCCCAGCATCGGCAATGATCATCACTTCACTGGGCCCAGGTAGCAGATCGATTCCGACGGTGCCCAGTACTTGGCGTTTCGCTTCCATCACAAAGGCATTGCCCGGTCCGAAAATTTTATCCACTGCTGGAACAGTTGCGGTGCCGTAGGCCATCGCGCCAACGGCTTGCACGCCGCCAACTTTGTACACTTCGTCAATGCCTACCATCGAAAGCGCGGCGAGCATAGCAGGCGCAATCGAACCATCTGCAGCTGGTGGTGTGCAGACGCAGATCTCGGGATTCTTTACCAGTTTCGCAAGTACCGCCGTCATAATGACAGTCGAAACCAGCGGCACATTGCCACCAGGCACATACAGCCCGACACGTTGGATCGGATAGAAGCGTTCGCCGACGATGCCACCTTGCGCGTTCTTAGCCTTCCAATTTTTGGGTAATGTTTTTTTATGGAATGCCTTAACCAGCGCGATAGACTCGCGAATCGCTTTACGGTCGGCAGCTGACAAGCTCTTTAATGCCGCTTTCATGTCGACAGGATCAACACGCATTGCTTGTGCGCTCATGTGCGCGCCGTCAAACTTCTGCGTGTAGTCGAGCACCGCCTTGTCGCCACGCGCTTTCACATCGGCTAACACAGTCGTGACCACCTCAGAAACATCACCCGACACAGTGGCAGTGTTACAAAACCGGCGCAGGGCAGTGAAGAATTTGGGCGTATCTGAAAATTCGAGTGTTTGCATAATAAATTGAAGAAAAACGGTGAGGCTGCGGCTAGAAGAGCCTTGCTTATTTAGTTTTTTGACCAGTTGGGATGGTGAAGATTCCACGCTTCAATGGCTTGTTCACTTTAATGTCATGAACCACCATCGTGTGGAGCTTTTTCTGCTCTTGATAATACTCAATACGCTCCGGAAATCGAATGCCTGCAACAATCTGTGCGCCGACCTCGACACACTCCACCCCTTTATCCGTAATCGTTGAGACGAGCATATCATCATTGATCGCAAAATAGCGTGTTGTGGAAATACCCTCTGGGTAGAAATACAATAGTTTATGGCAACGCACGCCACGTCGTTGCTCAATCCCCTCATATTTAATGCGCTCACCACCTTTAAAATCAGCACCATAAAAACTAAAGAGCTGACGGGTACTGAATGCGACACGTTTAAGTTCGTCATCCGTCATCGCACGGATTTGAGAACGCTGTTCCTCATCACTTAAATTCGAACGAATAATACACCCCGAGTTACCCTCTAAAATAGTCGTTTCGACCAAATCATCCACTGTCACCGCTAAGCGCTGCGAACAGGGCTTGCGCGAAATAATCAAAATAGTGGCACTCGGCATTTTGGACTCCGCCGGCTCGATCCAGCCACTCATTTGCAAAGTGACCAAATTGTTCAACGCAACCTCAGTGCCAGCAGTGGCACGGGCGCGTTCAACAATGGCACTCACCTTCGGCCCCTCAGCAAACAGCGGAGCAGCGAGAGCAATGAAACAAATTGAGAATAATAACTTCATACTTATATGCTTCAGACTTGGCTAAACAGAATTTGTTCGGAACTAAGACCAACAGGAAACCCTGCGGCTACTCCCACTCGATCGTGCTCGGTGGTTTCGAGCTGATATCGAGGACCACACGATTACATCCAGACACTTCGTTAATAATACGGCTCGAAATCTTACGCAGCACTTCGTACGGGACGCGCGCCCAGTCAGCTGTCATCGCATCGAGACTCTCGACAATACGAAGCGCGACCACGTTTTCGTAGGTGCGTTCATCGCCCATCACGCCGACTGTTTTAACCGGCAGAAATACACAGAACGACTGCCACACCTTATAATAAAGATCCGCAGCCATCATCTCTTCTTGAAGAATCGCATCCGCCTTACGCAGCACGACCAGATCCTCTTCCTTGATCGGCCCCATGACGCGCACGCCAAGACCTGGCCCCGGGAATGGTTGACGCCAAACGACTTCCTTCGGCAAGCCGAGTTGCGAGCCGAGCTCGCGAACTTCGTCTTTAAACAGTTCGCGCAGCGGCTCCAGCAGTTTGAGATTCATCTTCTCAGGAAGCCCACCGACATTGTGGTGGCTTTTAATCAGCGCGGCAGGATTACCATCGATCGCGATCGACTCGATCACATCGGGATAAAGCGTACCCTGAGCGAGGAACGTGTAGTTGCCGTGCTCCTTGAGCTCGGTGACTGACTCGTCAAACACCTCGACGAAAGCATTACCGATGATTTTACGCTTCGTTTCTGGATCCGACACACCCGCCAGACGGTCTAAGAAAAATTTGCTCTTATCGGCCACGCGCACATCGAGATCGAAGTGATCACCGTACAATTTTTCAACCTGCTCACGCTCGTGTAAGCGCAGCAACCCATTATCCACAAATACGCATGTCAGCTGCTT
>JABJQI010000006.1 GCA_018663485.1 Opitutia bacterium | reverse complement strand
AGGTTGTAGATCTTATCTTCGTTCTCGATCGCTCCGAGCGCGAGGATGTGTGCCTGCGCCAGATCGATCACGTGAATGTAGTCGCGCACGCAAGTGCCGTCAGCTGTGTCGTAGTCGTCGCCGAACATGTAGATCTGCTCGCGCTGGCCGAGTGCCACTTGTAGTACGAGAGGGATGAGGTGTAGCTCGGGAGTGTGGTCTTCGCCGCGCTCGACACTGGCGCCAGCGGCATTAAAGTAGCGCAATGCTGCGTAGTTGAAGAACGGATATATGCGAGACATCCAGTGTAGATAGCGCTCGATGATATATTTCGATTCGCCGTAAGGACTGCCTGGAATGATGCGCTCATCTTCGGCGATGGGCATACGCTCTGGATCGTCAAACAAGTTGGCCGTGGAAGACAGTATGAAGCGCTGCACTTCAAATTCGACTACACACTTCAATAGGTTGAGCGCATTGGAGACATTGTCGCCAAGGTAGAGGAACGGATCTTCCATCGATTCGCCGACCAGCGATTTGGCTGCAAAGTGCATGATCGCTTCGGGCTTGAAGCGACCCATCGCCTCGCGAATCGCCTCGACGTTGGCCAGATCACCAACGATCAGCTCTGCATCTGGATGCACTGCGGCACGGTGGCCGAGCGATAGGTTGTCAAAGACCATCACGTCGTGTCCTGCGAGGACGAGTTGTTCGACTGCGACACTGCCGATATAACCGGCTCCTCCTGTTACAAATACTTTCATATGCTGTGTTTTATTTTTTGGTGTAATGAATTTCTGAGAGTGCAGACAACTGTGTCGCTGCTTGTTCTGCGGTTAAATCGCGTTGTGCATCGGCGAGCATTTCATAGCCGACCATAAATTTTTTGACTGTAGCCGAGCGGAGTAGCGGCGGATAAAAGTGTGCGTGCAATTGCCAATGCTCGACATTTTCGCTTAAGCTTGGAGCGCCGTGCCATCCCATTGAGTAGGGGAACGATGTTTCAAACAGATTGTCGTAGCGAGTCAGCATGCGTTTCATGATGTCAGCAAGATTGTCGCGTTGGCAATCCGTCACATCCGTCAGGCTTTGCACTGCAAATCGTGGCAATAGCAGTGTTTCGAAGGGCCACGTCGCCCAGTAGGGTACTACCACGACCCAGTCGTCGTTGATCGCTACGATGCGCTCGTTTTTCTCAATTTCAGACTTGGCATAGTCGAGCAGCAGGTTGCTACCATGCTTTTTTAGATAGGCGGCCTGATTAATATCTTCCTTAGTCGCTTCGTTGGGTAAAAAATCACTCGCCCAGATCTGCCCGTGAGGATGCGGGTTTGAGCAACCCATCGCCGCGCCTTTGTTTTCGAAAATCTGTACCCAGCGATATTTTTCGCCGAGCTCAGCAGCTTGATCCGCCCATAGATTGATCACCTCGCGAATGGCGGATACCTCCATCTCGGGGAGGCTCAAGTCATGTCGTGGTGAAAAGCAAATTACGCGACATTCGCCGTATGTCTCCTCTTGGCAAAACAGCGCGTTGGCATCGACTACCGATGGCGTTGTCTCGCCAGGCATCAGTAAAGCGGCAAAATCATTCTTAAATACATAGGGTCCCGTGTAAGCTGGATTGTTCTCTCCGCCGATACGCTCATTGCTCGGGCACAGGTAACACTTCTCATCATACTCAGGCTTCTGCTCGTCAGACGCCGTTTCTTTCGCGCCTTGCCATGGCCGCAGTGCGCGGTGCGGTGAAACCAGAATCCACTCGCCGGTGAGCGGATTATAGCGGCGATGTGGATTATGTTGGGTCGCATTCATGGGTGTTTTGTTGAGTAGTGGGGACTCTAGGCAGCTAAATGTTAATTATTCGGGCCTCAGCGATTAGTCTTTATGTCCGAGGTAATAGATAATATCAGACAATCAGGTCTTGAGGTAAGACATTATCGGCTCTATTTTTTAATTAATTGGGTCAATTCTTATGAAACGCATCGCCATCCTCGCTGAAACTTCGCTCGCCTCTGGGCGTCAAATTGTAACCGGTATTTCTCACTTTTTGGATGAGCGTAACGATTGGTCGGTCTTTCAACATTCTGGGCCTCTCGGTGCGATGGACCCTGCTGCGATCAGCCAGTGGCAAGGTGATGGAATCATCGCGCGCATTGCCAACCCAGAGTTACTCGCGCTGATTCAAGCCAAAGGACTGCCGACGGTCGATGTGCTGGGTAATGTTCGCCCGCAACCGTTCCCGTTAGTAAAGTGTAACGATCACGGCATCGGAGCATCGGTCGCCAAGCATTTTGTTGAAAACGCGCACACCCAATTCGCGTTTATCGGATTGGGGGATGAGCGTTGGTCGCTTGAGCGCGAGGCTGGCTTCAAGGACGAGCTCAACGATTACGAGTCGGCGGTTCACACATATCATATTCAACAACATCATGCGCAAGGACATCCCGTGAGGAACAGTCTTGGGTCGGTCAAAACGTGGTTATCGGAACGCAGTACTCCGATCGGCTTGATGGTCGCCAGTGATCAACTCGCTCCCATTATCTTCGAAGCATGTCACCAGCTCGGGCTTGCGATCCCTGAACATGTTAGCGTGGTTGGCGTCGATAACGACCGTCCTTTTTGTAACTTGTGCCGTCCTCGATTAAGTAGTGTAGAACCCAACCATGAGCAGGTCGGCTATCGTGCGGCTCAAACGCTGGAGCGATTGATCAATGGCGAAACGCTCGAACAGCAATTGATTGAGGTGAACCTGCACACGTTGTATCCGCGACTCTCAAGTGAACTCATTGCAATTGACGATCCTTCGCTCTTGAAGGCGTTGAACACTATCCGTGAATACGCCTGTTCTGGGGTGAGCCTCGATGCCATTGCTAAAGTTGCTGGGCTCTCCCGGAGCGTGCTACAACGCCGCTTTCGCCGAAAATTAAATCGTACAGTCGGTGAAGTGATACTCAATGAAAAGCTGCGAATTGCGCGTGAAATGCTCTCGGAGACCGAACTCCCTCTTGCACTTGTTGCCGAGCGTAGTGGCTTCAATTGCCAAGAATATATGAATCATATATTTAAAAAGCACCTGCATACGACACCGCGAAAATATCGTCTACGGTAATGTAGGTTGAGCTGATTGATGATGCCAGTTGGCTTCATACCTGAATTACCCGACGACGCTGGAAAGCTGGAAGATCGGTAGGAACATTGCCATGACAATGCCGCCGACGACAACACCGAGAAAGCATATTAATAGTGGTTCCATCAGGGAGGTCAGCGCGGCGACGAGGGTATCGACTTCGCTGTCGTAAAAGTCGGCTACTTTGACCATCATACCGTCGACGTTGCCAGTTTGTTCGCCTGCACGGGTCATGTGTTTAACCATCGGCGGAAAGTAGGGATCGATTGCGAGCACTTCAGATACCTGCCCGCCCTGACTGATGTGGTTGGAAACCTCTTTGCAGGCGGATTCGATATAGGTGTTGTCGGATGCCTTGCGGACGATTTCGAGAGTGCGCAGAATGGGTACTCCAGCTCGCATTAAGATCGCGTAGGTACGGCAAAAGCGCGACAGACAGACTTTGCGTGTGAGTTCACCAATGACCGGCAGCTTGAGCATAGTCTGGTCTTTGATTCTGCGTCCGTTCGGCGTCGAGATGACCCGATTGAAGGCCCAAATGAAGGCGGCAAAGCCGATAATGAGGAAGACGATGTAGGACTTTAGGAATCCGCTGAGATCGATCAGAATCTGCGTTGGTTTCGGTAAGTCCTGGCCGAAGTCTGCAAACATTTCGGCAAACACGGGGATGACAAAGATCAGCAGAATGTTGACGAGCCCGATCGAGAGGCCGATGACGGCGATCGGGTAGGTCATGGCGCCTTTGATCTGCTTAATCAACTTAACGGTTTCTTCAAAGTAGACCGAGGTTTTATCTAAGATTTCGGCGAGGCCACCGCTAGCTTCACCGGCTTCGACCATCGAGATGAAAAGATTGGGGAAGGCGCGTGGATAGACGGCGCAAGATTCGGAGAAAGATTTACCTGCCGACACGTCGGTGCGAACATTCCGGATGATGACTTGAAACACTGGGTTCTCAGTCTGATCCTCGAGCGCTTCGAGTGACGTAACCAAAGGCAGACCAGCTTCGAGCATAGCAGCTAGCTGCTGGGTGAAGACGGTGAGCTCCTGTAGTTTGATCTTCTTTCGGAGGGCTTGCTTCTCGTAGGACTTCCGCTTAGCCAGTCTTTGCCCCTCAGCGAAACTGAGTTTCTTTTTCTTTGAAGCGTTAAGTGATGCGGGAGTCAGAATAGCCATAGGGTTTGTTCTCGAAAGAATAATAAGCTAATATTTCTCTTTCTCGATCTAACTTGCAAGTATTCGAAGTTGGAATATGACTTTTTTTGATATTTTTAACGGTTTCTTGGGTATCTACCTCAGTCGTAGATAAAACTTTAGTCTAGAAATCGACTAGATCATGCCTTGACAGCGACGGAATCTGGGGTTTTTGTCCTTCGCTTTTCTTCAATTTTCACAGCACAACATCATGGGACCAACATACAGACCTTCAAAACTTCGCCGCGCTCGTAAATTCGGGTTTCGCGCTCGCAATGCAACACGCGGTGGCCGCAAGGTTCTTGCTGCACGCCGAGCGAAGGGCCGTCACAGCCTCTCTGCTTCCGTCTAAGGCGGAACGTAATGAGGTCACGGAGCCATGGGCATCCCGACTTCTAAACGACTGCGTAAACCGCGCGAATTCCAAGAGGTCCGCAATCAGGGTAAACGTATCCTGTGCGGGCCTTTTATTTTTCAGTGTCGCCGATTCGCTGCCGATGAGAGCCTAGCGCGTCGCCTCGGCGTGATTGCATCTCGACGAGTCGGGAATGCGGTAAAACGCAACCTCGGCAAGCGGACGTTTCGCGAGCTTTTTCGCAAGCATGAATCAGCATTGCCGCTCGGCAGTGACATCGTGATCGTGCTGCGGGCCAGCTTTGATCGGCATAGCTTCAGCGACTTAGAGTCTCGCTACTTGCGCGCCTGTGCCACAATCTTAACGGCGGCGGTCAATCAATCAGCTAAACAATAGGATGAACGACGAACTGCAACAGGCTCAATTGGCCGAGCAACAAGCGGAGCGCACTGTGTCGATACTGGCGCGATTGGCAGCAGTTCTTGTGCGCATTTATCAATTAACACTTTCGCCGTTGAAGCAGGTCTTCTTCGGCTCCAACTGTAGCTGCCGTTTCCAGCCGACTTGCTCTTGCTACGCGCACACCGCGTTCTTGCAATATGGGTTCTGGCGCGGCTGCTGGTATGCAATACGGCGTATTTTACGTTGCCACCCTTGGCACTCTGGCGGATATGACCCCCTTCCGAGCTTGAATAAGCAGGAGAAAGAAGATAACTCAGCTCACCTCAAATCACTTTTAGATGGATAAGAAAAATACAATTTTAGGGATCATCTGCATCGCAGCCGGTATTGGCTTCATGTACAAGCAGACGAACGATTTAAAGGACCAGCAAGTTCAGCAACAGCAGCAAGCGGCTGCGGCACTTGACCAAGCGAGGGTCGAAGCCTCGGTGGCTAATACGGTCGTAACAGATCCTGTAGCCTTGGCGGATGAGGATATATTGGGATTGTTGACTCAATCTCTTGAAGTCCCTGCTGTGGTAATTGATCAGCCCACTGTAGCGACTGCAGAGCAAGTCATCACGCTCTCAAATGACTTTATCGAGGTTGAGTTTACGACCCTAGGCGGTGCGATTCGCACAGTCGAGTTTTTGCAAACGAAGACAGGCCAGCGCGACGATTATGTCTTCAATGTTGATGGTCGTCTACCGGCTCTGAGTCTTAGCCTCGCTGGTCGCGATGGGGATATGCAAGAATTTGCACTGCCTTATACGATCGAGCAACAGAGCGCGGATTCGATCACGTTCGTCTTTAACTCAGGTGATGGGCTCGGGCTGCGCCGTACTTATTCGCTCGCGCAGGATGGTTCCGAACAAGACCCTTACATTATCCGCCACAGCACGACTTTTAATAATCAAGCCGCCACACCGCAGGCGCTGTCGACGATTTATTTGAACCTGGGTACCTCGCGTCCTGTCACAGAAAAACAACTTCCTGCGTTCTTGAATGTTGGGTATTTTGACGGTGAAGATGCCGAGTTTATTGCGATTAACAAACTCACTGGCGGTAATGGATTTTTAGGTATAGGTGCCAGTGTTCCAGTGGAAAAGCTTGAGCAATCTGTTCGCAGTGAGTGGGCATCGGTCAAGAATCAGTTTTTTGCTGCTGTGCTGAGTTCAGAAACAATGGGGCGCGATTTGTTTATTTATCCAGTCGAGGCAACTGAAGCCGAAAATGGCACTCGCGGTCGCCCAGGTATTTCCGGCAGTGTTGGTTATGAGGTTGGCACCGTCGCTGCAGGCAGTGCTAAGACCCTAGATTTTGATTTCTATGTCGGGCCGAAAGAATTCAAGCGCTTGCAAGCGCTCGGCAATCAGCAGGACGAAGTCATGCAGTTCGGCTTTCTCAGCTTTATTAGTAAGTTGCTGCTGTCCTTTATGTATGCGATCCATTCGGTCGTTCCTAGTTGGGGTTGGTCGATTGTGATTATGACGATCTGCATTAAGACATTGTTCTGGCCGCTTTCAGCTAAGGCGAGCCGCTCGCAGAAGCGCATGGCCAAGATCCAAGGACCGATGGCTGAGCTCAAAGAAAAATATAAGGATAACCCACAGAAATTACAGCAGGAGACCCTCAAGGTCTTTAAGGAAAATCAGGTTAATCCGGTTGCCGGTTGTTTGCCGATGCTTATCCAGATGCCGATCTTCCTCGGCCTGTTCTACATGCTCCGTTCTGCCTCAGAGCTGCGCCACGAGTCCTTCCTGTGGGTGAGTGACCTGTCGATGCCGGATACCTTGACGTATATTGCCGGCTATCCGTTGAATCTTCTTCCATTACTGATGGGCATCACCATGTTCTTTCAAATGCGCATGATGCCTGTTTCGCCAACTGCGGACCCTGCGCAGCAAAAGATATTCAAGTTCTTGCCGTTTATCTTTTTGGTATTTCTCTACAATTTCTCGTCTGGCCTAGTCCTCTATTGGACCGTACAAAATCTTTTGACCATTCTTCAACAGAAGATCATTAATAGTCGACCGGATGAAGAACTGCAGCCCGTCGTCGCTGCCAAAGCTGCCGCATCGACAGGCAAAGGTGGTTCGCCGAGTACGAAGTCACGCAAGAAAAATAAATAACCTCAACTCCCTCGAATCTCGTGATGCGCGCTGCATGATTTTCAGTATTTTAGTATTTCAGCGCTTTATCATTCAGCTTTTATTTAGATATGTCAGGACACAGTAAATGGGCTACGATCAAACGTGCAAAGGGTGCCACAGACGCCAAGCGCGGTAAAATATTTAGTGTGATTAGCAAGGACATCACCCTCGCCGCTCGTGCTGGTGGCGGTGATCCTTCGATGAATCCACGCTTGCGCACTGTGGTGGCGAAGGCGAAAGAGGCGAATATGCCGAATGATAATGTCGAGCGTGCAATTAAAAAGGGCACCGGCGAATTGCCAGGCGTCGTTTACGAAGAAATCGTCTATGAGGGCTATGCGCCGAGTGGTGTGGGACTGATTGTCGAGATTACCACGGATAATAAAAATCGATCTGCCTCTGAGGTACGCAGCACGATGACTAAGAATGGCGGTAACCTTGCTGGTATCGGGGCGGTGTCGTTTCAGTTTGATCACGTCGGCCAGTTCATCATCGATGCGAAGCAGACTGATGAAGAAACGCTGATGGATGTAGCGCTCGAAGCGGGCGCTGAGGATATTAAAAACGAAGGTGATCACTTCGAGGTGATTTGCCCGATGGCTGCGTATGACACGGTTTCCCAAGCCTTGACCTCCAAGGGGATCGAATCAGAGCAGTCGGATTTGGTTTATTTGCCCAATATTATGGTGCCGATCAGTGATAAGGAGACTGCACGTAAAGTGCTGCATTTGATTGAGATTTTGGATGCTCTAGAGGATGTTAAAGCCGTCCATTCTAATCTAGATCTCGCCGATGGCGTGCTCGATGACGAGGAATAACAATCCTTCGCGTCTCCGTGAAAAACCTCTTGCCAAGTCCCTCTGGGCTTTGCAGTTTGAATTTTTCAAACAATGAACCCCAAAATAAACATGCGTTGTAAAACCCTCACCCTTCTTTTTCTCGCCGCCGCGGCATTCGTATTTACTGGCTGTGATGGTGGTAAAGCACAAATGTCTACAGGGGAAACAAATGTTCTTGGCTTGTATCAAAATGCGCAGGAAAGCTACGCGCCAAGTTCGCCGAATACCTTCACCATTAACACCAACGAACTCTATACTCGTGAGAATTTTTCTGGTGATAAGACCACTCTTCTTTGGGGTTTGATTACGATCGAAGACTACTAGGGCATATTGGTTTAAATATTTCTGAAAGCCGCTTCCATTTGGGAGCGGCTTTTTTCTTGGCAATCGCGCTGTCCTGCCACGGGATGTGAGTTTACACTATGCCGCACAACGTCGCTCACTTTCTGGCTGAACAAGCTGTTCAGCATCCTAATGCCGCTGCGGTGCGTGCGCCTGTCGGTCGTGAGGCTGAAGGTGCGATCCGGTATGCCGAGCGAAGCTTCTCGCAGCTGGATGCGGAGGCGTCAGCGACGGCGCATTACTTTGTTGCGTGTGGAATTCAGCGTGGCACGCGTGTGCTATTAATGGTTAAGCCGGGCTTGGATTTGATTCGTATTGTGTTTGCGTTGTTCCGCATGGGGGCCGTACCGATCGTGATCGATCCAGGCATGGGATTGAAGCGTTTCTTGTGTTGCGTGCGACATTCGCAGCCAGAGGCGGTAGTTGGTATACCTACTGCGATTTGGGTGGCACGGCTGTTTCGCCCGAGTTTTCGTGGGGTGTCGGTGAAGCTTTCGGTCGATTCTGGATTTGAGCAGCAGATTGCTCAGTTTACTGCGCAGGGAGATTTTCCAGTGGTGGATTCTGCGGAAGATGAATTAGCAGCAGTCTTGTTTACCTCTGGTTCGACGGGACCAGCGAAGGGCGTGTGCTATGCACACGGCATGTTTGTGGCCCAGGTGGAGGCGATTCGTGCGCAGTATGGCATTGCGCCTGACGAAGTGGATTTGCCGATGTTGCCCGTGTTTGCTTTGTTTAATCCAGCGCTGGGGATGTGCACCGTGGTGCCAGAGATGAATCCGAGTCGCCCTGCGACGGTTGATCCGGAAAAAATCGTGCGGGCGATTCAGCAGAACTCGGTGACCAATAGTTTTGGTTCACCAGCATTGTGGACCAAGATTGCGCGTT
>JABJQI010000007.1 GCA_018663485.1 Opitutia bacterium | reverse complement strand
ATACCTTAATCCTCCCGTCTTCATACTTTCCTATTTTTCGTTCCCTAGTAACATTGAGAGTGAGATCAGTCCCATTTATTTCTCTCCGCTCTTTTCCGTTACGATATGGAGGTGTAAATAAAAACAATGAAGTTTCACATTCAACAATACTAGCCTCAACGAGTTTTCCGTAGTCGGAGATGTAATAGTATTTTATGTAGATACGCATAAAAAATGCTAAAAAAACGAGAACCCCAAAAACACACCATGCATACTTCATGGGCACTTTAATCAGTTTTAATATTACACCAAAAATTGCGCCAATAATCAGACCTACAAGGCCACCCCAAATAGCGCCTAATGGCCAAATATTCGATCCTTCCGTTAGCCCTATACCTCCAGCAAATAAAAGACCCGCCACACAGCTCGCAAAAGACCAGACGGTAAAATTAAATTTTTTATTCATAGTTCAGAAATCGACTAAAACAGCTGACGTCGAGATTAACCGAAGCCGAGGCAACAGTCGAGAAATCTAAAATCGTTATTTGCTCTTAACAGTTGAGAAGTCGTGGCTGGTTATCGGTCGGATGCATCGACTTGTTCGGTTTGTTTTTGAATTTCTAGAAGTAGGACCGCATGCGAAAATATAATTCAAAGAATACTCCCATGACAACACATGTGATGAAGAAGCCGTTCGGAATAATTAGTTCGTTGGACAGACTTTGAGCCGTGCTGCGCACGGAGTGAAAGTGAGGGGGGCGAAAAGTGCTTGGTTTTGATACTTCCCCGCCTTGTAACTTTTGCACTTCCTACTTCTAAAAAAGTTGCATCTGATCGTCGTTTTGTGGGGTGGTGACGACGATGAGACGGCTGTCTTTATTTTGCACGTTGTTGACTCGGCTGGAAACCATGTGTTTTTCGAAGCGTATCTTCTGGGAGAATGCGAGCACTTCGTCTTTCGGCAGTTGGTTGGTCAACCAGTCGGCATGCACACTTTTCGGGAGTGTGACGGGCATACGTTGGTGGACAGTATGGATCGAGCTGTGCGCCTCAGTCGTGAGTAGCACGCAATGCGCGGGTTCGTTGGGAGCAGCAGACGGAAACCAGAGGCCTGCGAAGTAGAGTAGCTCGTTGCTGAGCGGGTAAATGTAGTAGGGTTGTTTGCTGATGCCGTCTTCATACCATTCGTAGAATCCGTTGGCGGGAATTAGGCAGCGTTGTTCGGCCCAACTGTCGCGGAAGCGCGGGGTGGTATCAGCTGTTTCTAAGCGTGCGTTAATATGGAAGTTCTGCGGTGTGCGCAGGCCCCAGTGCATCATGCCAGCAGTTGCCGGTTGCTCCGCCCCTTTGGCAATCGCGAGTATGTCACTGCCCGGGCCGATGTTGTAGCTTGGCTCGAACTGCTCAGGGATCGCTTGGGCAATTGCCTCTGCGAGTTTCTTTTTATTGGTATGGAGTGAGAATCGGCCGCACATGCTTGAGTTGAGACTTAAAAGGGGAGAATTGAGACTTGAATGATGAAGGATGATTTGGCGCGCAGCGCGTTTATCGAGCTGTCGCCCAGATGCGCATCGATTTTAGAAAGAACATTTCGAGGGCGGCGCTTTGATTGAAGTTCACTTCGAGAAGTCCGGCACTGTGTTCGAGGGTTTCTGTGGCGCGGTTGAGCGCGGCGACGGGGAGTTGTCCGGGGTGGTTGGTCTCGATCTCGCGTGCAAAGCTGGCGGTGGCTTTCTCGATCTCACCAAACAGTTGTTTACGATAGCCGCGGCTCATGCCTGCTTCCATCGCGTCTTTTTCCTCGGCGGTGACGTGGTCGGGGAGATCTGCTTTTTGCGTTTTCCAGGCGACGTTGGTCATTTCAGCGAGGATTGCTTGAAAACGCACATTTAGACCGTAGCTGCCGAGCATGATATGCGGGATCGTCTGCTTATTCGCACCCGTCAGAAGACTACTAAGCCATGCATGATAATCTTTGGTCCACGTTGGCCAGTCGGGGTGGGCGATCGTTTCGATCCCTGCGGGGATGCGGAAGTTGAGGCAGCGACTACGGATTGTATCAAGTAGGTCGTAGGGGCGGCTGGTAAGAAGAAAGAGGGTGGTGCCAGCGGGTGGCTCCTCGAGAGTTTTGAGGAAGGCGTTGGCAGATTGTACATTCATGCGGTCGGCTTCAAATACGATGCCGACTTTGCGTCCGCCTTGATTGGCGGTCTTTTGGATGTCGATCACGAGTCGGCGCATCGAGTTTTTTGGCCATTCCCCGCCGGAGCGGTCGCTTTCGGAACCGATCTTAATCATCCGTGCCTTGCCTTGAGGGCGGAGAATAAAGCAGTCGGGATGTTCGTATGGGTCGCGCTCAGTCTCGAGCAGGGTGGCTGCGATGGCGCGCACGATCTCTTCCAAGTAGTTCGAACTCTCTCCATGCAGCAAGATCCCATGGCCGAGGCGGTTCTGCGCGAGGGAACGCTCCAGCACCTCTACGGCGCGACTGTCGCGGAGTGCTTCGGGTAATGCTTGAGTGAGTTGCATGTGTAGTGAGCTGAGAGGAGAGAGCTGGAGGCTGAGAGCTGAGACTTAATGTGTGGATATTTGGGCGTTTTGAAAATGATTAAATCGACAATGTGCTATACGAGCTCTTCAAAGATTTCTTCGAGTGGGTAGCTCCAGATTTCTGAGAGAGTCGGGTGATACCAGTGTACTTTTAATAGATCGCGCACATTGGCTTTGAGTGTGACGGCGACTGCCATCGCATTGATTAGCTCGCCAGCATCTTTGCCGACGCATTCTGCACCGAGCACCATGCCACTGCGATCGGCGAAAACTTTGACGTAGCCGTATTTAGCTTGCATAAGGATAGACTTGCCGTGGTCGTCGAAGGGATAGTCGGCGGCCAAATAATCGATGCCTCGTTCCTTGAGTTGATTCTCACAGAGTCCGACCGCGCCTATTTGTGGATCGGTAAAAACGACGCCGCAAAGGCTATCGTAGTCGACCCGTTCAGCGCCACGACCAGTGGCGTGTTTCGCGGCGGTTTCACCCTGCATAATCGCGACATGTACGATCTCGTGCGGACCCGCAACATCGCCACAGGCATAGACGCGGGCATTGCTAGTTTGCTGCATGGCGTTGCAGTTGATGTGGCCACTGGGGAGTGTACTGATGCCAGCAGCGGTCAGTCCGAGACCGTCGGTAGCGGGACGGCGACCGAGGGCATTTAGCAGATGTGCTGCGTTGACGGTGACCAGAGTTCCTTCGTGCTCGAAGCTCACGCTGAAGGTGCCATCGCGGTATTGCACGGATTTGAGCTTCGTCCCCGTATAGAGCTGGATGCCTTCGTCGCGGAATTTCTGCTCGATCACGGCGGCCGCTGACGACGAAACTTCTTTTAATATGTGCGGGCTACGTTGGATTTGGATCACTTCGCTGCCGATGCGGCGCATGAATTGCGCAAGCTCGCAGGCGACGATCCCGCCGCCGAGGACAATGACTTTTTCGGGTTTGAAATCGAGCTCGAGCACATCGTCACTTGTCCAGCAAGGAGCATTGTCGAGCCCCGGTATCGGCGGCACGGACACAACAGAACCAGTAGCCACCATGAAGTGATCGGCGCTGAGGCGCGTACCGTCATCCAGTTGGATGGTGCGGGAGTTGATGAAACGTGCGCGGTTGCGAAAGAGGGTGAAGCGGTCGCCTTGAAGCTGCTCCTGCCGATAATCAGAAAACTCTTTAATAATGTTTAACTTGCGCTGGTGCAGCGCCGCCATATCGACGGTGGCTTGTGGAATGTTGAGGCCGAAAGTCTTATCCTGTTGTGCAAGGTGTAGCACTTCCGCTGAGTAGATGAGGGTCTTGGAGGGCATACAACCGCGTAGTATGCAGAGGCCGCCGAGTGATTTGGCATTGTCGATGATGGCGACTCGGTTGAGAGTTTCGCGGGCGGTGCGTGCTGCGGCATAGCCGCCGCTGCCGCCGCCAATTACAATGTAGTCAAAGTGTTGTATTTTCATATGTAGAGTGGATTACTTGAACTTTTCGTCATATTTCTTGGTATAAAATGGCACAGAACGAAGGTTCTCGTTTACGATTAGCTCAGGCTTACTATCGACCTCATCGACTCGATTACGACTGAGATTAGCCCAACGTAGGGCGCTGAAGAAGATGATTAAAAAACTAAAGGATACCGCAGGTGACATAAATGGCGTATCGAAGCAGGCGCAAATGATGCATCCTAAGCATCCGAGCAGCATATGATTTGTCAGGTGGATGTCGTGTTGGCCCTTGAAGTAACGAATAGTCAAGTAGGCTACTAGGATACAAACTGGAAGGCAGCCGATAATACCGACTTCGGCTAAGGTCTGCAGTATGTCAGATGTGGCTCTGTCATGGCGATTGCCCAACAAGGTGTCGTCGGCGTAAAATGGCAGAAGTTGCGAGAAACTATCGACGCCCCAGCCGAACAGCGGGCTGTCACGAAACATCTCGTTTGCGGCGCGGCGCAGTGAGCTGGCCGACTGTGCATAGTCGTCGACTTGAAATGCGCGGAAGATCCCGCCCGCAAAGGTGATGATACTGAAGAGCGCGCTACATAGGGCGATGCTTATGCGGTTTGGATCTTTAGAGCCAGCTAGAAAGTGTATGGAGAGTACCAGTAGCATACTCGAGAACGTGATCAGTAAGATCGCTGCGGGCCAGCGAGCTTGTACGAGAAAACCAGTCGCTCCCAGAAGTGTCGCTCCTGTGAGGTACCACGAGCCGGCGGATTTGACGAAGTCGGTCGTATTTTCGTAGCGAGTCGTGAGCAGTGCCATTGCAATGCAAGTCGAACTCCAGAGAAGTGCAAAGGCCGCCCAGTGTCCGTCATATGGAAAGAAGGCGAAGAAATCGGACTGGCCAGTGCCTGCAGTGAACAGCGGGCTTTTGAGGTCGAGTGCTTTTTGCAAGTATCCCAGTATTGCAGCCAGTACCGCATTGAGGCAGAGCCAAGGCAGGATGCGTTCAAAGAAGGAGCGCGACTTGGGTACAATAAACAGATTCATCGATACGATATAAATGGCTCCGATACCGAGTACTAAAATCCATGTCGTCTTAGTGGTCACGGAAATGGGGAGCCATTGGTTCACTTCCGTCATGGTTAAATACAGTTGGTTCTCGATTTCAAACTGGCTAAAAGGATCTTGCAGTACACCTGCAGTAAACTGCAATGCAATGAGCCAAGCAGGTGAAGAAAGTAGCCAGAATCGAGTCCATAGGCCGTCGATAAAAAACGGGTGCGTGCACTCGTGCATTTTAACGATGCCTATGCTGCTGCAGCCGACAATTATGAAGTAGCCTAGCACCCAAAACGAGCGAGGATCGGCAAACAAAGTGGAGGTCACTGTGGTGAGGAGGATCGTGCAAAAGAGCAACCCTTCAGCTGGTGTGAATGTGTCGCGCAGTAA
This sequence comes from Opitutia bacterium, assembly GCA_018663485.1. Classification (GTDB taxonomy): domain Bacteria; phylum Verrucomicrobiota; class Verrucomicrobiia; order Opitutales; family Coraliomargaritaceae; genus Lentimonas. The sequence continues at coordinate 14,220 of JABJQI010000007.1, read as the reverse complement.
TTGGTCGCGCGGTCTGACTTGTATTTCTTCTTCTTCCACTGATGGTTTAAAGTATGTAATTGGATAAAAGTTAGCTAGCTAAGCAGATAGACGCGGCGATCGTATCTGCAGTAACTTGATCGGTTAATTGACTGACCAGTTGCAATGCAAATTGATTTGCCGTGCCAGCCCCGCGCGAAGTAATGATGTTGCCGTCTTGTACAACAGCCGCATCGATCGCTTCAGCGAGTTGATCTGCAACGGAGGGATGACAAGTGTAGCGTAGGCCGGCAGTTAAGCTAGCATCGAGTATAAGTAATGGCGCGGCACAGATACAGCCAATCAATCGATTAGCGGCTTGCTGATGCTGGAATAGTTGGCAAATTAGAGGGTGTTTGCGGATCTGCATGATGCCTGGGCCACCTGGTAATATGATCGCGTCGAAGGTGTCCTCGGCAACATCGACTAGACGGTGCGTCGCTTGCAGGCTGATGCCACTACGGCCTGTTACGAATCGAGAGTCGTCGAGGGCTGCTTGCACGACTTCGACTTCTGCCCGAGAGAGTAAGTTGATCGGCGTGACCGCTTCGATTTCTTCAAAGCCGGGGTGGAGTATAACGAGTGCGCGTGTGCTCATTGCTTAATGGAGTGCACTTCCTTGATAAAAGGCAAAACTGTATCCCAATAAATCGGTCCAGCAATCTGGATCAAATTTTGGTGCCCAGCACCTTCGACCCAAAGCTTGTGCTTTTCGCTCTGCAATGCGGCCCAATTTTGCTTGGCATGACTGAAGGGCACGGTCTTGTCATCGGTACCGTGGATGACGAGCGTCGGGCAAGTGATTGTGGTGCGTAGGCGCGTCAGATTGTCGAACTTGTCCCAAGGCAGAATTGTAATTCCCGTCATCACGCGGAAGGTGGAGCTAAAGGCGCCATCCAGTATCAGCCGGTCGATTGGGTAGCGCTCAGCCAGCCAGCAGGATGGGCCACTGCCGAGCGAGCGGCCATAGAGCGTGATTTGCTCTGGTGCAAAATTGAGTGTTTGAGTGGCATATGTATAGACGGCATCGGCTGCGGCATAGGTCCCGGCTTCGCTCGCTTTGCCTGAGCTTGTGCCATACCCTGGGTAGTCATAGGCGAGCACAGAGATACCTTCGGCTTGAAAGACTTCGAGGTAATGGCGCAACATGCCTATATCCACACCATTACCATGGCTGTAGAGAATCAGGTTTTGCGATGCGGACGCTTCCAAATACGTAGCGGTGATGACATTGCCGTCAAAGGCTACGATTTTAAAGGTCTTTGGGTTATCCGCGTAGCTGCTGGGCACATGTGGAAAGATCATTCGATCGGCAAAGCTCGCAGCATAGATGACTGCACTGAGGTATATGAGCCCGATAGCTGCAAGTAGCAGTAGTGCAATGTTGATGATCATTGGTTTCGTTTGACTACACAAAAGAGGCATTTCAGTACTGTTAAAAACAAGGTTCTGCATCGGAATCAAATGCAATTCGGCTGAAAACGACTCGTGCGTCTCTCAATCAATGGTGCGCTTAGCTAATCGCTGTTTGCAACGGGCATGACTCGACATCGATTCGAGTGCCTGCTCGGTAGCTCTGAAGGAGTCGATCTGATTCTTCGGCCTGCATGCGACAAATTTCGCGGCGAGCGCCTTTTTCTCTTTCACTGTCCAAGTGGGCCCGTCGTGTTTGAGCCGCCGATTCAGTGCCGCATCGCCGGGCGGTAACAGTTCCCAACCGACTGGCACAGCTAGCAGTTGGGCTTGTGTGGAAAATACGTGAAGCGATTTGGTGCGGGCCGGACGATAAGATTCGGGCATGTGACTAAAAAATGAGCAATTGAAAGATGAATTTTATAAAGGAGCGAGTAGGCAGAAGTTCGTGGCTAAGAACAGAATCAGTTATGAATGGTTAAGCGCCGCTGGATAATAGCCAATTTTTTCGAATTGTTTGAGGGTGTGTTGCGTGCGGCTCCTTTACCAAACCTTGGTGTCAAAAAAATAATCTGGCTTATTGATGAAGTGGTAGCAGCGGTCGCAGGCTAAATAAAGTGGGAGGGACTTCACAGTCCTAGTATTGTCGTCATCGTTCAAAGATGTTGTTTATTGATGTGACTGCGACCGTGTTGCAGATGATCTAAAACCCTGCAAAGCCTGAGGTGCTGGGTTTCTTTGACATTTTACAGAGCTGTTTGAGCCTGATTAATTACCTGCCGCGATTGCACTTGCGCTTGGGAATACTCTCAGTAAACGTAATTTAATATCATTCAAAGATGCACAGACATATACCACAATAATGTGCATTTAATAACATTTTAGAGTATAACTTTATGAACAATTTAGACTTCATTTTGGTCGTTAGTGGCCCAGAAGTATCTGTAAATACCTCAGGAACTTTAGAGATTGTGGGAGTTGGTTTTATTTTCGTTATGGTGGTGCTTGCACTGCTTGCGATGGTGACTTCGGCGATCGGCGCGATTTTCATTCGTTTCGATGCCAAAGCGGTGACGAAGGCAGCGACAGTAGCAGCATTGGCGCCGACTTCTACTTTGCCTGAAGCACTAGACCATGAACAAGACCCAGCATTGATCGCGGTGATCACTGCTGCGGTGCACAGCGTGATCGGTGATCGAGCGCATCGTATCGTTTCGATTCGTCCAGGTGGCTCCCGAACGACTCAAAAAGGCTGATCCTGATTATCTCTTGGCGTCGTGTGCACGGAATTTTATTTTAAAACAAACAACAATTTAACAAAGGTATAATGAACATGAAACGTTTACGTATAAGTGTAGAAGGAAAATCCTATGATGTAGAAGTGGAGCTATTAGATCAGGGCTCGACCACGCCCGCGCCACCGGCGTGTGCTCCGGTCGCTGTGAGAGCGGCTCCGGTGGTTCCAGCGGCTACTGGAGGCGCTAGTGTAACGAGCCCATTGGCAGCTATGGTTGTCTCGATCGATGTGGCAATTGGCGATGTTGTCGAAGCAGGACAAACTGTTATCACGCTCGAAGCGATGAAGATGAATACAATCGTCTCCGCACCAAGTGCTGGCACTGTCTCGGCGATTCACGTTAGCGCAAGTGAGGCAGTTGAAGAAGGCCAAGCAATGGTCACTCTAGCATAAGTATTTAACGTTTACTCCAAAACTTAAACATATGATCGATCTATTTTATCGTCTTTACGGCAGTACAGGCTTTGCCTTTCTCGACTGGCGTATGCTAGTGATGTGGGCGGTGGTCGCCGTGCTGCTTTACCTTGCTGTTTATAAAAAATTCGAACCCTTGCTGCTCGTGCCGATTGCATTTGGCGCGATGCTTGCGAACTTGCCGACTCAGGGCATCATTAACAAACCGGCAAGCGTGATCCGTGCTCCAGTATCTGGGGAGGTCCTGTTGGTCAGCGCGAGCGAAGGCCAGTCCGTCAAACTGAATGCTGTCGAGAAGGTCCAACCTAAGACGGTTGGCGAGCTTGGCGCAGAGGCCATTACAGCTTTAATTGCTGGCGAGCATGTCGAGCACTATGGGTCCAATTCCTTGCTCTATGTGATGCGTGATACTTCTATGGAAGATGCTGAAGACGAAGTCATCATGGTTGGTGAACTTGCGCTGATGGCTTCGGATGTATTGGTCTGGGCAGATGCGAGCGGTCGTGTGGTCACTGCTGAGACTCGAGCGGGCGACCGCTTGATCGAAGGTGCCCAACTTGCGGAATTACACAGCTCACATACGGGTGGCTTGTTTCACTATATTCAGCTAGGTATTTTGCTAGAAATCTTCCCGCCGTTGATTTTTCTCGGTGTAGGTGCGTTAACTGACTTCGGTCCACTGATTGCAAACCCTCGCGTGCTATTGCTTGGTGGTGCGGCTCAGTTCGGTGTGTTTGCCACATTTATTGGAGCGCAGCTTCTTGGCTTCTCCGGTCAGGAGTCTGGCGCGATCGGTATTATTGGCGGAGCCGATGGTCCGACCTCAATTTTCTTAGCCAACTCCTTGGCACCTCACCTGCTTGCGCCGATTGCGGTCGCTGCGTATAGTTACATGGCGCTGGTACCTGTGATTCAGCCGCCGATCATGCGTGCATTAACTACTGAGAAAGAACGTAAGATTCGCATGAAGAGTCTTCGTAAAGTCAGTCGTCTTGAGAAGCTCGTGTTCGCGGTGATTGTCACTGTGGCTTGTATTTTGCTTGTGCCACCAGCCTCGCCGTTGATCGGTATGCTCATGTTTGGTAACTTCTTACGTGAGTGTAATGTGACCGAGCGCCTAAGCAAAGCGGCTCAAAACGAGCTGATCAATGTAATCACCATTTTCCTGGGCACCAGTGTTGGTATTACTATGACAGGTGACCGCTTCCTGCGTGCAGAGACGCTCGGCATACTCGTGCTGGGTATCGTTGCCTTTGGCATTGCCACTTCGTGTGGTGTGTTGATGGCGAAGACGATGAATGTCTTTTCTAAAAATAAAATCAATCCACTCATCGGTTCAGCTGGAGTGAGTGCGGTGCCGATGGCTGCACGCGTCAGTCAAGTCGAAGGCCAGAAGGCAGACCCTGGTAACTTCCTGCTCATGCATGCCATGGGGCCAAATGTTGCAGGTGTGATCGGAACCGCTCTAGTCGCTGGATTTTTCCTTACCGTGCTCGCTTCTTAAGGCCACTGTGAGCTGTGCAGAATGTTCTTTGTGCCAACAGTATTTGCTCTAGGGGCGCTGGCGTGAGCTCGTAGTAATAGTAGTTCAAAGCTAATATTACGCGAACGCAAAACCTTACTCGCGCTCAAAAGCTGTGGGCTTAATTCAGATTACGAGTTGCCGAATTCCCCCCAGACGGTGTTTCAAGCTGTGCATTTCTCTAGGCTGTCGGTTAAAAGTACAAAAAAGCCTCGGAGATATCCGAGGCTTTTGAAAGTGTCAGCGCTGACCTATTTTTCAGGCTCTTCAGCTACGGTATCCGGTGGAGTTGTGTGCTCTTCGTATTGTTGTTCCTCATCTTCCTCTTCTTCGTCCCATTTCATCGTTTCGTCGGCGACGAGCGTTTCTTCGGTTTCGGTACCTGCATCTACTTCTGCGAGGTCTTTTTCGAGCACTTCGTCTTCGGACTTCGGAGTGCTCTCTTCGTCGTCATCGAGTTCGAACCCCTCCGGTACATATTCAAGGATCGTAATGAGTTCGGTAAAGTAGTGCGTCGCTCGACCCTCGAGAAAATCGTCATTTTGAGACTCGCGTATTTCTTCTTCGAGTTCTTCGACCGTCAGTTTCTGTGCGAAGTCAATCAGGTCGTTGAGCATCTTAATACGCAGTTTGGTAATGTGGTCGAGTAAGTCGGCGTAGGGGCCTTTATCCTCATCCAGCACATCGGGTAGGGCGAAGAGTGGGTCCTCGCTGTCGAGGATATTATCCTGCACGCGCTTGAGAAGGACTGACTTGTCGTCCTGAATTTCGTCGATGCCGAAAGAATAGAAGGCTTCGGTGACGAGATCGGTTTGTAGGCCGTATTCGTTAAGCGGTTCCAGCAAATCGAGAAAGTGTTGGAACTGGCGTGGATCAATAATACCGAGACCGTCAATCTCCCAATGGATTGGATCACTAATTTCTTTGATCCACCAGTTCATATCTTCTCCAATGCGTGCTTTGCACCAGGTTAGTTTATTAGATGTATTGGTCATGCTTAAAAGGTGTGATTCTTAAGTATATTTGTTACTAGCTTTTGTGCTGAGGATAGAATTTCTATCATATATAATACAAGGGGTAAAAACTTCCGATACCCAATTGTAAAGTGCTTTGTTATAAAATTTTCAAACGAGTGATTTTCATTGTTTAGTGACGCTGCCTTGTTTACTTGCTCATTTCTCAAATTAGGCTATCAGATTTACCGCTATGGGATGTATCTACGAAACAATTATCCGTCCAATGCTCTTTAAAATGGAGCCGGAACAGGCACACGATCGCGGCCGCACAGCACTCATGGCGCTGAGTAAGGTGCCGGGGCTATGTGCTCTGCTGCGCGCTTGCAATCAAGTCCGAGAGGATAAACCAGTCAAACTGTTCGGCCTAGAGTTTCCCAATCGTGTCGGTCTCGCTGCCGGCATGGATAAAGACGGAGAATTTGCGCGTGCTATCGAGGCGCTGGGCTTCGGTCATGCCGAGGTCGGCACGGTCACGCCACAGGGGCAGCCGGGCAATCCGCGGCCGCGCTTATTTCGCTATCCCGAGCAAAGGGCGCTCATTAATCGCATGGGTTTTAATAATAAAGGTGCGGAGGCGATGCTACAATGCCTCTCAAAGCACTACCCGAAGGGCAAGCGCAAGATGCCAGTCGGGGTGAATATCGGTAAGGCCAAGGCCACGCCGCTGGATCATGCCGTAGACGACTATGTCGCGTCGTTCCGTACTTTAGCGGATCAAGCCGATTATTTTACAATTAACATCAGTAGCCCGAACACACCAGGCTTGCGCGAGTTGCAGACTAAGAGCTTTCTGCGTGATTTGTTAACCACACTGCGCGATGAGAATCGTAGTTACGCCAAAAAACTCGGGCACCAGCCGCATCCATTACTACTCAAGATTGCACCGGATCTGACGTATGCCGAAATTGATCAAATTGTAGAAGTGCTGCTTGATTTGGACTACAATGGCATTATCGCCACCAATACTACGATTGCCCGCCCCCTTGGCTTTACATCGACGGAAACTGGCGGCATGAGTGGCGGCACGGATATTCACAAGCGTTCGAACGACGTGATTGACTTCATTCACCGCTCTACAGAAGGCAAGTTGCCGATTATCGGCGTGGGTGGGATTGATTCGGTCGAATCTGCCGGCGAGAAAATGGATGCAGGAGCATCGATGGTACAGATCTATACAGGTTGGATTTATCGTGGACCATTTTTCGCCAAAGTCTTGGCGCAAGCTTTAAAGTCACACGGCGAAGACTGGATTTAGGCAAGCTGGAGCCTTATGCTCTCAATCGATGCATGTCTGGAGCTTATCGCAGTGGTGAGATCCGCAAATTGTGGGCTAGTCTGGATCATTCGACATTTTGAACCTGTTCACGAATGCGTTCGAGGCCATTTTTACCTTCGATCACGGCGCGGGTAATCTCGATCGGAGATGACTTGCTGCCTGTGGTATTGAATTCTCGGTGTATTTCCTGACAGAGGAAATCCATTTTTCGACCGGTCGCTTCGTTAGTATCAATAAATTCGTTGAATTGCTCGAAGTGGCTACTTAGGCGTGTGAGTTCTTCGCTAATGTCCGAGCGGTCGGCGAAAATCGCTAGTTCCTTGAGCACACGTTCATCATTTATGTCTAGTTCGAGCTTTAGTTGCTTGAGTCGATTCATCAGAGCATCGCGATAGGTCGCGACTGTGTTCTCTGCATGTTTTGCAATTAGCTGACGAATGGTATCGAGCTCTTGGATACGCTTTCGTAAGTCTTGTGCGAGTGTGTTTCCCTCGTTGACTCGCATGATATCGATATCTGCGAGCGCATTATCAAACGCTGCTTTGATTGAGGATTCAATTTCGCGCCAGTCTGGGAGTGCAGAGCTGTCTTTAAGCGTTTTTGCTAGATCGAGTAATACGTGACTATCGACAACAAAGGGGATATTCTGGCTTTCAGCGAAGCTGCGCAGTCGATCCAAGCTTTCGCTCATGCTTTGGGCACTCCATGCCAAACCAGACTGTGCGCCCTCGGTCGTCTCTGCCTTAATTTGAATGTTTACGCGACCGCGCTGAAAAGCGTCTTTGAGCCAATCGTTGCATTGTTGGTCGAGCCCATTCCATTCACGAGGACAGGAGACCTGAGCATCTAGAGTTTTACGGTTTACCGAAGTTATCTCGACTTCGATTCGCACATTATGTTTAACGGCATCCGCAGAGCCACGGCCATATCCAGTCATACTTTTCATATATTAGTTTTAGCCTGGGAACATGGTTGTGGGCGATACATTTTTTGTGTTACCCGAACTGGGGAGGAATTCTAATGCACGTCAATGGTATTCTGGCGGTGGGACCAAGATGGTGGTGACCGTATTATTCTCGGCAATAGACTCAGTTATGTTTTTGGATGTATGATTCTCGCAACTTCCTTTGGTAGCTCGACCTGCTGACTGTAGGGACTCCCCATATGATCAGACCGAGTTATATATTAAAAGCTGGCATCATATCTCTGCAATTGAAGCTGCAACTGAATGCTTTGTTAACTCTCAGACTAAAGAGACCCAACTGCAGGGTTTGGTCGCTGTAGTACTTTTATGTGATAGAACATGCTATCGTCGGATTCTAATACATCGCCTAGTTTAGCCGATATAGGCAGTCTTGACTAGGACTTTTAAGCGCTCGACATCGGTACTCGAGGTCTTGGCAATAAATCCGCGGGCGTGTGCGAAATGCACGTCTTTTTCCGTTTCGAGTGGGCTGAAGTCCATCCGTTGATCGTCGTTGAAACGGCGCATGCCGTAGCCTTCGCCGCGACTGTCTGGGTAGATCAGTGCGAGCACTTGTTGTTCGAGGCCGAGGGCGATGACGTGACCGCCCAGTCCTGCCGAAGCCTCATCTGGTATCGGTTCTGTACGGGGCATGAATAGAACTTTGAATGTGTCGTCAGCAGCGCCCAGCGTCCAAACTTCGGCATGCTGAGCGACAAAGTTGAGCCGCGCGCGGAGGCCTGTTACAAAATCAACCAAGTCTTGACCGATCATACGCATGATCTCCCAGATCGGCTGACCTGGCTTATGCTCCGTTTGGCTGGCGAAGCGGCGGAGGATTGTAATGTCGAGCGGGGAGTTCAGTTTGCCAATAGTTTCACGGTCCATGCCAAGCCATTCGGCGGTGTCGTTAGGTCCGCGGCAATCGAACCATTCGGCGACTTCAAGCCAACTGCAGAACTCGCGCGCATCTTGGTAAAGGCCGATGTGCTGAAGTACCAGTGAAAGTGCGCAAGTCGGGACCATATCACGCGGGAATTGATGGTGGTCGAAGTTGTTGCGCTCGGGAGCATGCTCGCCGCCGACGTCGAGCACGGCGATGGATGTGTCTGCGAGGTCGGCATCAGTCGGTTCGCGACGTTGGATCGCGACCGGTGCTAGAGTGAGTAGCACAGCACAGGCTAAGAATTCGTCTTTATGTGCACCGCCCGGATGAGTGAGGATAGAAGTGATCATGAAGGCTGTACGCTGAACATTGAACGGCGAAGGTCGAATGGTAAATTCATAATCTTAGACACGGGCAGATCAGTTGTGATGTTTGGCAAATTGGCGTCAGCTGCTGTCAGCATGTTGTTGCAGGTTTAATTCTAAACGTAGAGCTAGGTTAGGGCTGAAGACTTAATCGGTCGATACGCGTTAGTTCGTGTTTCTGCTCAGCCGACAGGTCGTGGTAAACTTGATGGTACTGTGCCTAGTAAACAGGAAATGCCGATGGCTTTATCCGTTGCGTTCAAGGAATTCAACACCGACTAGGCAGACATCATCGTCGAGTCCATGTGGTTCGGAATACTGTTTGATGGTGCTGGCGATCAGAGCCATTAAGGTGTGTAAGTCGGTGGATTGATTGGCTTCCACCAGCTGTTTAAGGCGTGCTTGGCCGAACTCGACATCATCGCTATTGGAACATTCGAAAACGCCATCAGTAAACATGAGAAACAAGTCGTGTGGATTGGTCGCGCGGCTGAAGGTTTGGTAATCACTTTCGGGAAACAGGCCGAGTGCAGGATTGTTAGAGAGATGCGGAGTCAACGGTACGACCCTGCCATCGCGACGATCCACCAGTAGTGGAGACGGGTGGCCAGCTGATGCATAGCGAGCGGTTTTGTTTTCTAAATCTAGCACGAGATAAAAGGCGGAAGCGAAAATGAGCTCTCCAGAATCGTATATTATTTTATAAAAATGCGAATTCAGCAGCTGTAAAAAATCTGCTGGTTGATCGGCATGACTTTTAAGATTGTGTATTAATGTAGTTAGAATAGCAGTGACTAGGGCGGAACGCACACCGTGCCCCATCACATCGGCAATGAAAATACCGACGGTCGAATTACTGAGTTTTAGAACGTCAAAGAAGTCTCCGCTGACAGAGCTGGCAGGCTTATAAATGTGATTAAAGTCCAATCCCATCATGTCATTTTTGACCGGCGACTGGACATGTGGGTAATTTTGTGGCATCAGTTTAACTTGAAACTCGCGTGCAAATTCGAGATCACTTTCAATTTCATCGGTTTTCAGTGCGATCTCATATTCCAGTTTTTCCTGGTAGCCTAAGATACGTTGGCCCATGAAAGCAAATTGCTGAGCAAGCTGCTCGATCTCATCCTTAGTTTGAATTGAGCGAACTTCTTTGAGTAGCATGGAAGATTCCAAGGCTGCCTGCTTTTTGGAACGACGTTTGGGTTCCTCTTCTAAGCGCACCGTTCGTGAAACGGCCTCAGAGGCTAAGCGCAGCTTAGTGATTGGTTGAATAATCTTACGAGAGGCGACGGCGTAACCCGTCCAAGCAAAAATACCAACTAGTAGTATGCCGATCTGAGTGATCTGGCGGACTCGACGATTCACCGGGGCCATAACTAAAGCATCATCTCGATATATTACCGCCCACATTGGTCGCAGGCCGTAAACTTGTAGATCGCTGCCGTGTAGATGCAAGTGGATCGGTGCGAAGCCAATGACCGATGGTTCGTCGTGGTCGACGTATTCAAGTGCCCAGCCAGCCTTTTTGCCACTTAGTCGAGCAGCTGCCTTAGGGTTTATCTGCTTGGTCAGTGGTGCGATTTGATTATTTTGAATATTGACGAGCACTTGCCCGCTATTGAGGACCACTTCCTGAGTGGGGAGATCCTGAACGTCTGAGAGTGGAGAATCATAAAAAATTGGTGAGGCATCCAGCACTGCCTTAATGACACCGACGATCTCACGGCCTGTTGCGGTTGTTTGGTACAAGGGCAGGGTGATGTCGATCGAGTAAACCTGTGCACTTTCATCATAATTTAGACCTTCGAGATTGAGCATGTGTTCATCCAAAAGTATCGCGGCTTGCCACCATGCTTCGTCAGCTTGCCAATAGTCACTGGTTTTTTGTGTTGCAGCGATCAAGCGCCCCATTTTGTCAGTGATGAAGATCTCAGCAAAATATGGGTTCTTTCTCATGAATGCCTGCATCTGAAGTGCTAGCTCATTTTGTAGCAGCGCCTGTAAGCGTGGGCTATCGTTACTGAGCGTGGGCCAAAGTGCTTCGGTAGCTTGAATCGCGTTGTGTTCAGCCTCTTTCAGGGCAGGCAGTTCTGCCTGATCAAGATCAACGGCCGACGCAATTGAACTAAGCACGCACCATTGATTGAAGAGCTTAATCTCGCTGGTTAAAGAATGCGTCATCGACTCGGAAAAATGCGTCGCAGCGTCTTTAAAACGAATACCCTCGGATTGACGACTGTAGTGCTCGCCAAACCAACGAAAGGCAATCAGCGCGATGCCTAAGGGTAAGAGCGAAGCGATGACCAGGATTCCGATAAACTTTGAGCGGATTCGAAAATTCATTTGAACTAGTTAATTATAGCTCGAAATCGATGATTTAGCGAAAAATTGATTCGAATAAGCTATACTTTGGCAGCTTGGAAGAAGGTGACATGCCGGAGAAATAAAAGGTTCATCGTCATTTACCGGGAAAATACCACTCTGAGCCTTATGTTGCGCCTATTCTGTTGGGGAGGGTCGACCTCCGTGTCGATCGCCAGCAGTTTAGAAATAATATGAAAATCCAAGATTCTCTATGCGCTGTTAGTCGTGTCAGCCTCTCCCGCATGGGTACCGGACGACACGGAGGTCGTCCCTCCCAAGAGCCAGAAGCAAAGCCACCGTTCATCTATGCCTTTCCCGCTAATCGACGATGAACCAAATAAAAGCGCGGCTGCGCTTGTTCGAATACCTGCTATTCGTTTTCTAAGTGCTTTGCCTTTGAACGGCTTGAACAGCACTGCTGTCAAAAGAGAGGCAGCCCCGCGCCGGTGGGAGAGGGAGCAGCAGATTCAAAGTCACTTTCAGCTCATGGCGGTCTGGATCGTGGCAATCGTCGCCTACTTTTAGAGCACAGTTAGGCGCTTAGTGGTGTACACCGTTTATGCAATAGTCTGCCGCGCAACTATTAGTCAGCTATTGCCAAGCAGCATAGGGTTCTCGCGTCATTAGGTAATGAAGCATTTGCCCATGCATATAACCGTCGACGCAAGTCATGGCGGGTTTTGTGACGAGTGCTAAATGATTTTCGGCGGTCTGAGGGGCAGTTGACTGACAGTGCGCCTGTTGGACCAGAGCGATACCTATTTTCTGCGGCCGACCTTCGGCTTAAAGCGCACACCGATCATGTTGTAGTCGGCGTGGGTGTCCTGCGAGAATTGTGCGTTTTCTGGCGGATTGAGCATTCGGCCTTCTGCAATCATTGGCATGTCGACGCTAATATAGTCTGCGGAGCTGAGTCGAACGGTATAGAGGCCATCGGATAGATTATTAATCGGCACTAAGTTGCGGCCCATTGCTAGACGCTCGACAGAATGGTGGATGCTGCCGTCGGCGGCAATAAATTCAATCTGCGCGCCAGGTCCAGTTTTGCTGTACTGGGTAAATTCGACCATATGCTCGTTGGCGAAGCGGATGCCAACATGGAGGATTCCTGGAGTCTTCTCGGTCGCCTTGGGGCCTAGGTAAATAAAGAGGCTGCCGACGATCGCGGTAAATATAAAAAGGCCGAGGGCGACGTATTTTCCCGGGGTGCCTTGTCTTGTGTTCGCTTTTTTTATGCCACTCATGTAAATAGTTATGTGTGAGATTCTGAAAGTGAGAAGCCTGAATTTAGCATTTATTGTTTTAGAGAATGGTTGAGCCTGTGAATAGTTTTCGCATTAGCAGTATAATAAAAATTAATCACTAGTATCTGTTTTGCTAATTGATGCATTGGTTCGGTAACATGTCATTGCTACAAAAAATAATTCCCCCTAGTGATTTGGGTTTTGTAACGCTAGTCTGCGCACGATTTGCTTAGATCTAGTCTACTTAATATTTATCACTCTTAATACTTAACTGTTTAGCCGTTTATTTTTATGCGAATTGAATTTGCTGATAAAAAACGGTTGCCATGCCAATTCGGCGCACTTTTAACAGACCGCTTTAACTCTGATGAACAGCGAAAAAACTACTACACGCAAAGGATTTTTGAAACGAGCAGGTCTTGCATTTGCTGGGACGTTTGCGCTGACTCGATCAGCCAGCTCTGCATCAAAGCCTGAATCCTATAATCTTGCCTCTTCTGCGCCGCCGCGTGCGATGTCTCGGATTCGATCTGCTAAGGGAGCAGTTGAGCGTAAAATCGTCTAATTTAGACGGTTAAACTTTTTACCATATAATCGATGGCGAACGTATTTCCTCGGTGGGTCAACACGATCCCTATTAAAGTAATCGTAGCACTAGTCCTAACAGTGACAGCCGTCACTCTTGGGATTACTTACTATGCAACTCCCAAGTATACTCGAGTAGGCTACGCGCCGACGCAACCTGTGCCTTTTAGTCACGCGTTGCACGCCGGGCAGCTTGAGTTAGATTGCCGATACTGTCATACATTTGTAGACCGTTCCGAGCACTCCAACGTGCCGGCCACTAATGTGTGCATGACTTGCCATAGCATGGTGCGTAAAGATGATCCGATATTGGCGCCAGTGCGTGAGAGCTATGAGTCTGGTGAGCCGATCCCTTGGGTCCGCGTCCATAAGACACCTGACTACGTTTACTTTAATCACTCGGTGCACGTAAATCGCGGAATCAGCTGCGTTGAGTGTCATGGCCGTGTGGACGAAATGGAAGTGGTCCAGCATGCGAAGTCATTCAGCATGAGTTTCTGCTTAGACTGTCACCGTAACCCTGAAGACAGCATTCGGCCAATCGAGGAAGTTTACAATCTTGATTGGGAACGTCCCGATACCGAGGCATTTCAAAAAGAAGCTGTTGGCTTCGTTCACGACTGGAAGGTCAATCCTCCGCAAAGCTGCTCAGGCTGCCACCGTTAATCGCACCCTTTTAGATAATGAAGAACACTGAATTCTCAGGCCCACGTTACTGGAAAAGCCTCGACGATCTAGCGGAAACTCCCGCATTTACAGATTGGGTCGAGCGCGAATTCCCCGCCGGCGCTTCCGATATGGAAGGTGTCAACCGTCGTCACTTCATGAAAGTGATGGCTGCATCCTTTGGTCT
>JABJQI010000008.1 GCA_018663485.1 Opitutia bacterium | reverse complement strand
TCAGCAGTCTTATAAGAAGGCCGGTATCCGGGGCGAGCGTCCACCTTTGCCTCCCACTGTCAGTGGGGGCGGTCATGGTGGCTCGCATGGACATCTGACCAATGATTTTATTGAGTCCATCCTGCTGGATAAGGAGCCGATCGTAGGGATCGGTGATGCGTTGAATATGACACTGTCGGGTGTGATCGCACACAAGTCCGCACTGAAGGGGGGCGAGTGGATGAAGATTCCTCAGTACGAGTTATAGGGATAGTATTATGAAAAACCAATTTATAAAAGTAGAGCGTTCGCTGACAGATCTGTTTGGTGATGCATATATTCGTTCCGCTTGTGCCGGTTGTGCGTTTCTGGCGGATAAAGACCCGGATGCATTATTTGCTGCCGCAGCAGAGAAAACGGATTTCTATCCCGAGGCGATTCAGGACCGCCTAACCGGGATGCTGGCGAAGGTCGGCAAACAGGTGATTGACGCACCGGTTAAAAACACTTCGACCGGTGCGGGCACAGTCAAATTCAACGAGGCTCTGAATGTGAATGCGGCTCCGGTCAGTGCCGGTGGATACTATCGCGTGGGTGAAGATGGCCGACTCTACCTGACGACCAAGAGCGAGCACTACCATACGCCGATGGGGCATAGCTTTCCGGGCTACGGCTTGTTGGACAAAGCCCGTGAGTTGAATATTCCGAACGCGACGCACAACAATACACGCGGATACATTACCCGTAGACTGGAAGAAGAGTTGATCCGCACCGCCAACGGATTGGAGCGCGGAGACCAGAAGGGCTTGGAGTCGGTGATGGCGATCACGGACGACCTGAAGGTATTGAACCGGGTGATCAATCTGGAGACCGGAAGTCTCGCGGTCGAAGCAGCGCTAAAAATGATTCTTGCGCGTTTCTATCGAATTCAACCGGAGGTGGATAAGCCGAAGTATCACGGACGTATTCCTGTCATTCTGTGCATGGCCAACGATGACGGCGGCCCGTCTGCGAATTACCATGGCACCACCACACTCACGCAAATGCTGCGGGGCATGTGGCCTGAAGTTTACGCAGGCATGGAGGCAGCCAAGCAATGGAAGGTGGTGCATATCCGCCCGAATAATAAGGACGACCTCGATAACGCCTTTGCCGAGTATGACAAGGGCGACTACAAGATAGCCGGATTTTTCCATGAGATCATCATGATGAACTATGGTGGACGCCGTTTAACGACGGAGTTTCTTCAGCATGCCTATAAACTTTGCGAAGCGAATGACGTCGCGACCGTGTGTGACGAAATTCAATCCTGCATGTGGGCATCGGAGCTCTATCTCTTCCGTGAGTATGGGCTGACGCCCACTTTTGTTGCGATTGGAAAGGGATTTCCCGGCGGCGAATACCCCGCCTCCCGTATCCTGTTCAGCGCGGCGATGGACAGTATGCCGCAGTTCGGCGCGTTGGTCACCAACGGCCAGGAGGAACTCGCGGCACTGGCTTATCTGGTGACGATGGAATGGGCACAGGCGAATGCGGCGGTGACGAAGGAACTCGGTGCTTATTTCGAACAGCGGGTGCGGGAGTTCGCCGCGGCGTATCCGGAGGTGATTGCCGGCGTCGATGGCTGGAGCCACATGAGCACGATTCAGTTTTCGGATTTGGAGACTGCCAAAAGCTTCGTGCGGGAAATCAGTGGACGTGGGATGGACATCAGCGCTCAGACTTACAAGGCGGATTGCCCGCCCGTGGTACTGACCAAGTTGCCATTGATCGCAGACCGCGCAATGATCGACTTTCTCATGGACCAGATGAACGAAGTCATGAGCGCTTTAACCAGCTAAAACTCAAAAGGAATGTCGGTCATGAAAATTGGAATTCCCAAGGAAATTAAGATCAAGGAAAACCGGGTGTCCTGCACACCGGGGGGTGCGAGGGAATTGGTGCGCAACGGCCACGTCGTCTGGGTTCAGCAAGGCGCCGGGGTCGGCAGTGGTTATTCGGATGAACTTTATGTGACGGCGGGCGCGCGCATCGTTTCCTCTGCCGAAGAGGCTTGGTCCTGCGAGATGGTGATGAAAGTCAAAGAACCCATTGCTGAAGAATATCAGTATTTTCGCAAAGATCTGGTTCTGTTTACCTACCTGCATTTGGCCGCGGCACCGGAGCTAACGCAAGCTCTGCTCGATTCCGGTACCATGGCCATCGCCTATGAAACGATTTCAGTGGGTAAGCGTCTGCCTTTGCTCGAGCCCATGAGTGAAATCGCCGGGCGTATGAGCACCATCGTTGGGGCTCACTATTTAAACCGCTCCCAAGGGGGGAAGGGCGTATTACTTGGCGGCGTGCCGGGGGTGCTTCCCGGAAATGTCCTCGTGCTGGGCGGCGGCACCGCTGGTGTCAATGCCGGACGCATGGCGACTGGGCTGGGTGCGAATGTAACGATCCTCGACGTGGATCTGGAAAAGATGAGGTTTTTAGATATCTCAATGGACCACGCAGCTCGCACGCTCTATAGCAATGAGCAAAACCTGATGGAGCTACTGCCGAAAGTGGATCTCCTGATCGGGGCCGTGTTACTACCGGGGGCGAAAGCACCGAAGCTTATTCGGGAAGAAATGCTGGACATTATGGCGCCGGGATCGGTCTTTGTGGATATCGCAATCGACCAAGGGGGCTGTGCGGAAACATCGCGGGCAACCACTCACGAGGACCCGGTCTATACCGAGCATGACATTGTCCACTACTGTGTTGCCAATATGCCGGGAGCTTACTCGCGAACTGCGACTCAGGCCCTGACGAATGCCACACTGCCTTACGCGATAAAGATTGCCAACCTGGGCTGTGCCGATGCATTGAGTCAGATGCCGGATCTACAAGGCGGACTCAATACCTATCAGGGACATGTCACTTACCGGGCGGTTGCGGATGCATTAAACCTTTCGTTCGAAGAAAATCCATTCATCGCGAAAGGGAACCGCAAGGAGAGTGCACTATGTTAATTGGCATCGATCTGGGAACCACCGGCCTCAAGGCCGCTGCCTATGATCCTGATGACGGCAGCTGTCTGGCAAAGGCTTCTGTGCGTCTGCCCGTTCAGACTGATTCGGATGGGCGCCGGGAACAGATCCCAGACGATGTAATGGACTGTTTAGTCTCGGTGTTCGCTTCGTTGCGCGAGCAAACCGGACCACGCTGGGCCGAGGTGTCGGGCTTGGGGCTTGCGGCCCAGGGGGGGAGCACGCTGTTTGTGGCGCGCGACGGCGGTCAGCCGCTCTCGCCCCTGTATCTATGGAATGACTTCCGCTGTTTCGAGCACATTGCCCGGATTCAAAAAAAGCATCCGCCTGAATTCTGGCGCTCGTTTTCCATGCGCGACGAGCCCGGTGCGGGCCTTGGACGGATTCAGTGGCTGCAGGAGAAAGATCCGTCACTCTTTGACAAACAAAACCGCTATGTGGGAGCCGGGGAGTTCGTCTTTCATCAACTGACGGGTGTGTGGCGGCAGGATGCCTGCCAGGCCTTGCAGAGCGGCTGTTATGATGCCCGGCAACAGAGTTTGTCGGAGGCACCACTCGACCTGGTCGGGCTGGACTGCTCGTTTTTCTCGCCGATGCGCGATGGACACTCCGTCGAGGCGTTGGGCAAACAGGCGGCAGAGCGCTTCGGTCTGCCTGCCGGAATTCCGGTCGCGGGGCCCTACAATGATCATGAAGCGGGCTATGTCTCGGTGATGCATCTCTCGAAACGCCCGTTGCAATGCTCGCTTGGCACCGCATGGGTGGGGAATTTCGTGCTGGATAATGAATTCGGCCAAGGTTCGGGATTTCAGTTTGCTGTCCCCGCGCCGACCGGAAAGGGCAATCTGGTGATTCAAGCGTTGCAGACCGGAAGTCTGACATGGGATTGGGCGTTAGAGAAATTCGTTGGTAAGGATCATCAAGAGGCGCTGAATTCAGCATGCGAAATCTTTAGTGAACGTCTGTTGCCATCGGAGGACTTGACGTGCCTGCCGTGGTTTAACCGTCCGAATCCACTCGGCAAAGGATTTGGAGCTGGCTCATTTTTGGGAATATCCCCAACGACATCTAACGGGGATTTCCTACGTTCCGTCGCGCTCGGTCTGGTTTTCGAGTTTGCCCGCGTGTTTGATCCGGTTCACAAATCCGGAGCGATTGACAGTGTGGTTCTCTGCGGTGGTGCGAGTCGAGCGGCGTATTTTCAGAAACTATTCGCCGCATTGTTCGCACCGCTGCCCATTTTCATTCCTGACAGCATGGGAACCCGCGGCAGTCTGTATGCCTTTAACCCTGTGGTCGCGCAGGTTCAGGCGAGGGTGCTTGCCGGGGGCGAATTCCAGAATCCGGAGAAATTGAAAGATCTTCAGAATATTTATAACGACCTGTATGAACGACTTTATCGTGCCGATCCAGCCGGACGTCCGTTCTCAATCGAATCGAAAGAAGTTACACCTTGAAATCTCCGCGCATCGGACTCTTACCACTGTATGTAGAATTGTATGATCGGGTATTGCCCGAGCTCAGGGGAACAGTCGAACCGTTGACGGATCAGGTCTGCGAGGCTCTTGCATCGCGGCAAGTCGCGGTGAGCCGGGCGACGACCTGTTGTGTGCGCGAGCAAGTCGAGGCCGCGTTGAAGCAATTCGACGATGATCAGGTGGATTTGATTGTGACCTTGCACCTGGCCTATTCCCCATCGCTGGAATCCGCCGAGGCCCTGGCCGCGACACCCCGGCCTTTGTTGCTGTTGGACACGACACTCGATTCCGCGTTCCCGCGCGATGTGAATCCGGAACGCCTGCTTTACAATCACGGCATTCATGGTGTGCAGGATCTGGCAGCCATGCTGCGGCGCCATCAGAAAGACTATGAAGTGGTCGCCGGACATCTGAGCGACCCTTCGGTTATGGACCGTGTGGTGGAGTTCGCCCGTGCCGCTCATGCGGCAGTCTTGTTGAAGGGGATGAAGACGCTGGGCATCGGAGGTGCGCTCAAGGGCATGGGCGATTTTCGGGTCGAAGCTGATGTGTTGGCCGACCAGCTCGGCATCACTGTCGACGATATCCAACCCTCCGATC
This sequence comes from Opitutia bacterium, assembly GCA_018663485.1. Lineage (GTDB taxonomy): Bacteria > Verrucomicrobiota > Verrucomicrobiia > Opitutales > Coraliomargaritaceae > Lentimonas. The sequence goes on along the minus strand of JABJQI010000008.1, from coordinate 13,279 downwards.
TCGAGGCCAGCGCTGCGGCGGTTTCGGATGAGGCGATTGAGACCGAACGTCTCAAGGATTTGGAACGCTATCAGGGGGAGATTGACCCCGAGGTGCACCGTCGCTCGCTCCGGGCCGGTTTGGGGCTTCGCAATTATCTCGAACAGGGGGACTATGGTGCGTTCAGCATGAATTTCGAGGAGTTCCGGGATGCCGATGGCCCGGTGAATACCGTTCCCTTCCTTGAGTGCTGCAAGGCGATGGCTCGCGGCATCGGATATTCAGGGGAGGGCGATGTGTTGACCGCCTCCCTGTCGGCTGCGCTGAGTCGCGCCTATGGCATGACCTCGTTTGTGGAAATGTTCTGCCCGGACTGGGAAGGCAATTCGATTTTCCTGTCGCACATGGGGGAGTTCAATCCGGAACTGTCCGCGGAGAAACCGGTATTGTATGAAAAGGAATATCCCTTCTCCCCGGCGCAGAATCCGGCGGCACTGGGCATGGCACCCCGCGGGGGCAAAGCCACCCATGTCAACCTTTCGCTCGGCCCCGACGGTACGTTCCGGTTGATCATTTCCCTGGTCGAGGTGCTGGAGGACGGCACGCATCCGGCTCTGCCACAGTGGGTCAGGGCCTGGATTCGGCCGCCGCTCCCGGTGGCGGATTTCCTGGAGAAATTTTCCCGGCTCGGGGGAACGCATCACAGCGTGTTAATGATGGGCGATCACCGCGAAAGCCTTGGCTTGTTCGGACGACTGTCCGGCATGGATGTCTGTGACTTATAATTTAACACATCGACTGTCATGAATTTAGGCCTGCTGGATATCCTCATCTTTTTCGGTTACTTCCTCGGAGTTGTGACCTTTGCCATCACTGTCGCCGCACGGAGCAAAACACGTTCTGCGTCGGACTACTTTTTAGCCTCGAAGAAGTTGCCGTGGTACGTCGTCGGCGCGTCATTCATCGCGTCGAACATTTCAACCGAGCACTTTATCGGTATGGTCGGCTGGGGATTCCTGTATGGCATGGCCGTGTCGAACTGGGAATGGGGGAACGCGATCACCTTAACCGCGTTGATCTGGATTTTCCTGCCCTTTTACATGCGCGGCAACGTGTCCACCATGCCGGAGTTTCTGGAACGTCGCTACAATAAGCCGTGTCGCTATATTTACGCGAGTGTGATGATTATCGGGCTGGTGATCGCGATGCTTGGCGGCGTGCTGTTTGCCGGTGCCAAAGCGATCAATGTGTTCTTTCCGGCGATCCCGCTTCCGGCCGGCGTGCTGTTGCTGGCGATCACCGCCGGGGTCTATACGATTTACGGTGGCCTGCTTTCCGCGGTGTGGGCCGACTTTCTTCAATATTGCCTGCTCATGATCGGCGGACTGGTGGTGACGATCTTCGGCCTCTACCATGTCGGGGGATTGGATAACCTGATTCACGGCCTGCCGGAAAAGTTTATTGTCTTCTACCCGCCGACGCATGAATTGATCCCGTGGTCGGGTCTCTTGATGGGGATGTTCTCAGTCGGCATCTGGTACAGTTGCGCCAACCAGTTCATGGTGCAGCGCTGTCTCGGTGCCCGCAGTGAATGGGACGCGCGAATGGGGGTGGTCATGGCCGGCTTCACCAAAGCCATTCTTCCTTTTGTTGTTGTGGTTCCCGGAATCATCGCCTTCTACCTGTTTCAGGACCGTCTCAGTGATGGCGACCAGGCCTGGCCGTTCATGGTCAAACAGTTCTTACCGGTCGGTTTCACCGGACTGGTGCTGGCCGGTCTCGCCAGCGCGATCATGTCGACGCTCAGCGCGATCACCAACTCGTCCTCCACGATTTTCACCTTGGACCTGTATAAAGAACTGGTTCATCCGCAAGCCACCGACAAGGAGCTGCACCGGGTCGGTCGCCTCAGCGGCGCGGTGATTATGTTGATCGGCGTTGGAGTGGCGCTGCTGCTCTCGCAGCTACCGGGGATCACGGTATTCGGGATCATTCAGCAGACTTTCTTCTACATGGCCGCACCGATCGCGGCGTGCTTCCTGATCGGCGTGCTCTGGAAACGGGCCACCGCTCCGGGCGCGCTCGCCGCCATACTGCTCGGCTTTTGCGTCTATACGCCGTTGGTACGATTCATCATTTTCCCGAAGGTCGCCTGCCTGGTTCCCTACGACAGCTTTACGCACCACACGTTCATGGTACTGCTGCTTTCCGGTTTGACCCTGATCGGGGTCTCCCTGGTGACCCGCCGCAAAACCGATGAGGAACTGGAAGGCGTTATCTGGAGCCTGAAAGCCATGCGGATCACCGCATCGGAAAGGGAAGACCATCGTGGCATCCGCAGTCTTGGCTTCTGGTGGGCACTCATGTTTGCGCTGATTGCTGTGGCCTGTACCGCCACGGCGCTGATCGGGAGCCGAACCCGGGTGATCGAAGCGGAAGACACGGCGTATGCTACCACCGAGGGCACTCTGGCCGAAATACAACCGCGCGGCACACATGCCGATTTCAATCTATGGACGGGGACCGGACAGGTTTTATTTACACCCAACGCGAGCGGCGATCGTATTGATTTCGCCATCCCCGTCAAAGAAGCCGGTCAATATTTAGTGGATTTCATCATTACGCGTGGGCCGGAATATGGTCCGTTCCAGGTCGAAGTGAATGGCCGGCCCATTGCGATCAGTTATCCGGAAACCAGCAAGGAAGGCGACCGCTATCAGGTGAACTACCAAATTGCCGACGTCTATCCGGGCAACTCCCAGGGGACCCCGCGCAGCAAGCAACCCGAGGGCGAATGGATTTCCGGCGACCATCTGGTACACCGGATTCGACTCGGCTCCCTCGAACTCAGCCCCGAATCCGCCCGCCTGACGCTGATCGCTGCAGAGGCTCCGGGAGTCATCGGAATCGACCAGATTATTATCACTGAAGCTAAACCGTGAGAGAGAATGCACTGTGAAAGAAATTAAACTGCACCATAAATTCAACTATACTGATGTCGACCGGGCATTCTGGGCGAAGCACCTGGAGGATTGGGTGCCACAACGGGTCTACGATTCGCACATCCACATTATCGACCAGAGCTATCAACTGGAGACTGTCTCAGAGGAAATGAAAAAGTCCTACTGGGTGCAGGAACTGCAGAATATGTTGAGTGCCGATGTCGCAGGGCATTGCTATCAGACTGTTTTTCCCGGCAGGGATGTGTGCTGCACCGGGTTCGGATGGCCGTTTCTGGGCTGGGAAATCGAAGGCTCCAATGAATACGTGTGGACGCATCTGCCGGCAAAGAAATGGAACGCGCTCGCGGTGGTGCGCCCCACATGGGTGGCGGAGCAGGTGGAGTGGCTGTTGTCGCATCCGGGCGTCATCGGCGTGAAGCCTTACTATAGTTTGATCGGGCATGACGCGAGTTCCAGGGATAAGTATATCGAGGCGTCGATCTTTGATTTTCTCCCGCATCATCAGCTTGAAGTGCTGAACGACCACAAGGCGTGGGTCACGATGCATGTGCCGAAGGCGGATCGCCTGGGCCATCCTGAGAACCAGCGTGATATTAAAGAAATTCGGAACAAGTATCCGGATATCAGACTCGTGATTGCGCACTTCGGCCGCAGCTATACCAAGCCGCACGCAGAGGAGGGGATCCTGCCGCTGGCGGATGATCCGGGGCTCTACTGGGATAATTCAGCGGTACTCAACCCCGAAGTGCATGCCTTGGCGATGGAGCATATCGGTCCGGACCGAATCATGTACGGAACGGACAATCCGATGTTCATGATGCGGGGACGCCGGAAGTGGCAAGGGCGCAGCTATACGAACCACACCAGCCAGGACTTCTACTTCAACACGAATCGCGAATCGCCGGAGATCGAAGCGGGCTACACCTTGTATATGTATGAGGCGCTCAAGGCGATGAAAGATGCCTGCGAAAAGATCGGCATCGGCCGTGACGGTGTCGAAAAAATGTTTTTCCGCAACGCAGATAGATTGGTTGCGGACATTGAGGCGCACCGCGATGCAGATAAGTAATTTAGAGTAACAAAATTAAAATTAACAAAATAAAAGGATTATTATGAAAGAATACCGACTCAATCGTTTATTTAACGCCACCTCCAAGCGCTGCTTGAATGTAGCCGTCGACCACGGCTTCTTTAACAATACAGGCTTCCTGCAGGGGATTGAATCCATGCCCAAGACGATCCAAACCCTAGTGGATGCGAATCCGGATGCCATCCAGTTGACCACTGGGCAGGCCCGTCATCTTCAGGTCGTTCCCGGTAAGCAGAAGCCCACGCTGGTGCTGCGCACCGATACCGCGAATATTTACGGCTCAGAATTGCCGGAGACTCGATTTAACTTGGCGTTGGAGGAAGCGATTCTGCAGGCAGTTCGTCTGGATGCCGCAGCAGTCTGTGTGAACTTATTTGTCCTTCCGGAAGCGCCGGAAATTCATAAGCAGTGCGTTGAGAATATTCTGCGCATGAAGCCACAGTGCGATCATTACGGGATGCCCATGATGGTGGAACCGTTGGTCTTCCGCCCGAATGAAAAGGGGGGCGGCTACACGGTCAACGGCGACCGCGATGGCATCGTGCATTTGGTGCGACAGGCAATCGAACTTGGAGCGGATGTAATTAAAGCAGATCCGACCGATAACATTGCCGATTATGGTGCAGTGGTTGAAACCGCCGGCGACGTTCCCGTGTTGGTTCGTGGTGGTGGACGCGTCGAAGACCGTGTGCTGCTGGAGCGCACCGCAGGCTTATTGGGGCAGGGGGTCGCTGGGATCGTTTACGGCCGCAACGTGATTCAACACCCGTCTCCGTCGGGGATCACTGCAGCCTTGATGGCGATGTTGCATGATGGAGCGGATGTGGAAACTGCGCTGAAGCAGGTCGCCCTTTGATGCTGATTTTCGATGTCCAATTTCACGCGCGCGTCGTGCGAGGTTGGCGTCTGTAATCGTTGTTAAGTTAAGAGTCCACCGCGGAGGCGAAGCCTTTTGCGCGGAGCGACAGTGTGTTAAGTGGCGTAGTCCATCTCGACAGGGCTACGCCGCCTCTTTACCACTGGCCGGTGCCGCTATTTATATTCAACCGTTGATCGCAGTTCTGCGGCGTCCGGTTCGCGCGGAATTCGCCGAATGAATGGTCGGATTTGTTCATGAAATAGACCGCTTAACTACATTCCATTCGGGTCGCTTCTAGGCTATTATCGGCGAACATATCAGTTTGGTGAATAATGCAAGTCGGCGTCATTCCATTCAGGTCCGATTGAAACAATCTGCACCCTCAAATATGAAACCTAATACACTCAGCAAAACAACCTGGTCTTTCGCAGCCGCAGCGCTTCTGGCGGCGACGTCGGTGACGGGCGCAACCCTCCATCACTTGGGAAAGCGAAGGCCAGTATCAATATAAGATTGAAGGTTCGACGGACAACCAGCAGTGGACCCTGCTCGTCGATCAGACGGGGAATACGCAGTCTGCTGCAACCACAGTGGATACACTGAAAGATGCCGGAGTGCTTCGTTTCATGCGTGTGATTGTGACCGACGTTCCTAACAATCAGTGGCCTAGCATTCGCGAAGTGAGTCTTCGCTAAATATAGAAATTTATTATACCGTAGTTTATGAAAACGATTTTGATAGGTACCATGGCTCTGTGTGTTGCGACGACTTCGCTGTTTGCGGAGACGCAGTTGATTGAGCTGAAGACACAAACTATGAGCTTCAAATATACGGTCGATCACAAGCAGGCCTTACATTTGGAGTCGGTTGGCGCGGTCGATGGGCAATGGGAGTCACCCTTAGAAGGCGCTCTGTTCACAGCGACGCCTTGTCGATTAGGCAACAGCCCGCGCTTTATCAGCCCGCTGGAAATTGTCACCGACGACGGTAGTAGCGGTATCGAACTCATTTATCAGTCGCACGAGCTGGATGAATCCCATGCAGATTACACGCACCTGACCATTACATTGCGCGACCAGTTACATCCGATTTCGGTGGAACTGCACCAACAAGCTTATTTAAATGAAGACACCATTGTTCAGTGGTTGGTGTTGAACAATGGCTTGGCCTCTCCGATTCAAGTGCCACGCCTCGATTCGCTCTATCTACGCGCGGATGCGAAAGAGGACATCTATCTGGAGTGGTATGGCAGCAATGAGTATTACACCGCGGGTCGTCCGTTTCGCGAGAAGCTGAATATGGGTACTCGTTTGCTGGAGAGCCGTGATGGCAATCGTCATAAGGCGGGCCCGATTCCGGCCTTTGTCTTAGGCTTTGGCGAACAGCCGAACGAAACCTCGGGTGTCTGTATGATCGCCGCGTTGGAGTGGCCGGGTAGTTCGCGTTTTTCGTTTGAAATCACTGAACCACATCGGAGCCGGGACTTAGAGTTGTCGGTTGGTGTCAATCAATCGCAGGCGCCCATTCTTGAGGCGGGCGAGTCGATGACGACGCCACGTGCGATCTACAGTTTCAGCCCTGACGGCATCGGGCGGGCGAGCCGCAATCTGCACCGCTTTGCTCGCACGCACCTTTTGCCTGGAGGCGATCGCTTGCGCCCAATCGATAACAATTCTTGGGAGGGCTGCCAAATGGATGTCAACGAGGCCTCCATCATCCAAATGATGAAGGATAGTGCAGGACTCGGGATTGAGCTGTATGTGCTGGACGATGGTTGGTTCGGCAACGGAGTCGATGCGCGCGTAAGCGCTGGAATCGGCCTTGGTGACTGGGAGTTTAACGTCGAACGCTTCCCGAACGGCTTGGACAATGTTATGCAAGCTGCCAAGGAGTTGGGCATTGAATTCGGCATCTGGTTTGAGCCGGAGATGGTGTGTCGTCAAAGTAAACTGTATCGTGAGCATCCGGAGTGGGTGATGCTGCACCCGGGGCGTAAGGGCGCCGAGCAGCGCGGTCAGCTGGTGCTGGATGTGGCGAACCCCGATGTGCAGGCGTTCATGTTTAAGGTTGTCGACGATATGCTGTGCGCGTATCCAGAAATTCGCTATATCAAGTGGGATGCGAATTCTAACATCAATAACCCGTATTCGCCGTATCTTGGAGCTGATCGTCAGGGGAATATGATCAATGCTTACAATGAGGGCTATCTGAGCGTCATGCAGCGCCTCATCGAGAAACATCCGACTGTTGATTTTATGGCTTGTGCCGCGGGTGGAGGGCGTGCCAACATGGGCGTGATACGCTATAGCCACACCTTCTGGCCCAGTGATGCCACTAACCCCGCTTATCGCCTATCCGCGCAGTGGAACTTCTCGCGTTTTATGCCGCCGCTCACGATAACGGGCCATGTGACGCATGCCGGAGGTGAGGCCTTTACACCTAAATTTCGCTTTGATGTGTCGATGATGGGGCAATTGGGCATGGAGGTGGATACCCGCACTTGCTCGGCTGAGTATATGGAAGCCAGCCGAGTGGGAATAGCCGCGTATAAAGAGGTGCGCCCTATTGTGCAGCAGGGCGATCAGTATCGGCACGCGCATCCTTCGGATTCAGGGACGCCGTCGATGAATTTCGTGTCCAAGGATGCCGCTTCGGCTTTGGTCCTAGCATATCACACCACGGATGTTCGCGAGCCCACGCAGTTTAACGCACCTGTTTCGGGGCTCGACCCTGAGCGTTTATATACGCTCACCGAGATCAATTTGCCCGAAAGCGATGCACAAGCGCGAGTTGCGCAGTCAGCCCCAGTCACTCAGACGGGTGCCGAATGGATGCAGTCCGGAATTCCATTGCTGTTCACCCGCCAGTATGACAGTGCCGCGGTATTGCTCAAATAGTTGGAGGGACTTCACCGGTAAGCTGTAAGTATTTATGCGTAAAATACTTTATTTGCCTTTTATTCTGTTTTTCGCAGGCGTCGTAGTTCAGCGGTCTGTTGCTGAGGACGTGGAGCGCAATCAGCCGAATATTGTTTTCTTGCTGGTCGATGACCAACGCAACGACACCTTGGGGTGTGCGGGACATCCGATTGTTCAAACACCCGTCATCGACCGTTTGGCTACTGAAGGCGTGCGCTTTGAAAATGCCTTTGTCACCACATCGATTTGTGCCGCGAGCCGAGCCTCGATCCTGACCGGCCTGCATGAGCGTACGCATAACTATACCTTCTTAAAGCCAGCGCTCGCGAAGCCGCTCATGTTGAATAGCTATCCTGCCTTGCTACGTCAGTCGGGCTATCGCACCGGGTTTATCGGTAAGTATGGGGTGCAAACCCAGGGGCAGCCTGAGCCGGAGATGTTTGATGTATTTCGCGTGCATGACCGTAATCCTTACTTCAAGCAACAGCCGGATGGTAGCTTGCGTCATGAGACAGAGATCGCGGGCGATCGCGCGATTGAGTTTTTACAGGGAAATGCGGATGGCACGCCATTTTGTTTGTCGGTGAGCTTTAATGCGGTGCATGCAGAGGACAATGACCATCAGAATCACTTCCCATGGCCGAAGGCAGTGGATGGACTGTATGACTCGATTGAGGTTCCTGCCCCGCGATTTTCAGATCCGGAAATTTTCACCAATCACCCTGAGTTCCTGAAGCAATCGATGAATCGCCAACGTTATCATTGGCGTTGGGATACCCCAGAAAAATATCAGAAAAATATCAAAGCGTATTTTCGGATGATAAGTGGGGTGGATCGAGTGGTTGGTCGTATTTGTGCCGAGCTAGAGCGCCTCGGATTGTCAGACAATACAGTCATTATTTACATGGGTGATAATGGTTACTACATGGGCGACCGAGGCTTTGCCGGCAAATGGTCGCATTATGATCAGTCGTTGCGCGTGCCATTCATTATCTATGATCCGCGTTTGCCGGAAGCGAAGCGAGGCACCGTCAGTTCGCAAATGGTGCTTAATATTGATGCACCGGCGACTATGCTTGAGTTGGCCGGTGTCGAAGTGCCTGCGCATTATCAAGGAGAGAGCCTACAGCCCTTAATACAGGGGCAGGCTCTGCCTGAGTGGCGCACCGAATTTTTTTGCGAGCACTTGATGGAGTATAAGAGTATTCCTAAGTGGGAGGGCGTGCGCGGCGAACGCTATGTCTATGCCAAGTATTTCGGCCAAGAGCCGGCCTATGAGTTTTTACATGATTTGAAGGCCGATCCTAATCAATTGATCAATCTGGCCTCCAATCCTGAATATCAAAAAATCTTAAACCGTATGCAGCTCCGCACCGAAGCGTACAAATCTACATATACACCGCCTGCTCTGGCTAATCAATAAACTGAGTTTCCATTATGCGCTATTCATCTACCTTAGTTCTCTTATTCTCCCTTCTATCACTCATTTGCCTGATTCATGGAGTTAGCGCTGAAACCTGGAGTGCTTCTTGGATTGGGGCTGCACCTCAGGCTGCTGTTGAGCAGACGACAGACATTCATATCCGAAGAGCCGTTTATGGGGTGAGCGGCCAGCCCGATAAGCAGGTGGACGTGACACAGAAACTGCAGCAAGCGGTTGCCTCAAAGAAGACGGCGCTCACCGCTAACAATGCATTGGCCGGTGGCGATCCTGCTTATGGCCATGTGAAGCATCTGGAGATTGACTATAGCTTAGATGGTAAACGGCAACAGCGGTCGATTGCGGAAAACACCACCTTCAGCTTGGACTCGAATGCGAAGCAAGCCTTGGGTAAAAATGCGCCTGCAGTGGGTGCAAATCAATGGATCGCCTTTCGTAAGACATTACAGCTCGACCGTCGTCCGACTCAAGCGATTGTTCGAATCGCTGCGGATTCGAAGTATTGGTTGTGGATTAATGGAGAAATGGTGGTCTTCGAAGGTCAGTTGAAACGTGGTCCAACGCCGAAGGATACGTATTTTGATCGAGTGGATCTGAGCCCATACCTGCGTGAAGGGGATAATACCGTGGCGGTGCTACTGTGGTATTTTGGTAAGCACGGCTTTAGTCATAAGAGTAGCGGACAAGCCGGATTCCTATTTGATGCAGAGATTGATGGTCAAGCGCTGCTCAGTGATGCCAGTTGGAAGGCGATACTGCACCCGGCGTATGGAAATACGGGGGCTCCGCATCCGAACTTCCGTTTACCGGAGTCCAATGTTCAATTTGATGCGCAGCAAGATATCGAGGGCTGGCAGGAATCTAACTATAATGATGCCGCATGGCCAGCTGCGGAAGAATATGGCGTGGCTCCCTGCGCTCCGTGGAATCAGTTGATTGAGCGTCCTATCCCATTGTGGAAGGATTTTGGGCTGAAGGACTATGCCAACGCACACGCATTGCCAAAGGTTTCAGATGGTAGCGTGATCAAAGCGAAGCTTCCTTATAATGCGCAAGTGACACCGTATCTGGAAATCGAAGGCCCGGCGGGGCAGGTCGTCGATATAAGAATGGACAATTACAAAGGAGGAGGGGCTCCTAATGTGCGCGCGGAGTATGTCACTAAGAATGGTGTGCAGTCATATGAGAGCTTGGGATGGATGAATGGACACGAAATGCACTATACCATTCCGGCTGGTTTCAAGATACACGCGCTTAAGTATCGGGAAACTGGATACGATACTGAGTTTGCCGGAACCTTCAAATGTGATGATGACTTCTTGAATCGTTATCGGGAAAAGGCGCTGCGTACCTTGTATATTACCATGCGTGACACCTATTTTGATTGTCCGGATCGAGAACGTGCGCAGTGGTGGGGCGACATGGTCAATGAAATGGGCGAGGCATTTTACTCACTCGACCCCCGCAGTAATGGGCTCGCAAAAAAGGGGATTCTTGAGTTGGCGAACTGGCAGCGACCGAACCATACAATTTTTTCGCCCGTACCTGCGGGTAATTGGAATCGCGAGCTACCGATGCAAATGCTCAACTCGGTGGGCTATTATGGGTTCTGGACTTACTACCAATATACCGGCGATTTGGATACCATCCGCGCGGTGTATCCCGCGGTGAAGCGTTATCTCTCAGTCTGGGAACTGGGGGCGGGCGGTCTAGTTGTGCCACGCCGGGGCGACTGGCTGTGGGGCGACTGGGGTAAACAGAAAGATATGACGATTCTCTTTAATAGCTGGTATTATTTGGCTCTGAAAGGACAGTTGAATATGGCCAAGGCGTTGGGAGCCACTGAAGATTTGGCCGATATCGAAGCGCGCATGTCCAGTATCGAGGGGGCGTTCAATGCAACTTTCTGGAATGGTAAAGAATACCGTTCGCCTGGATACGGGGGGCAGACCGATGACCGTGTGCATGCGCTCGCAGTCCTCTCCGGATTGGCCAAGCCCGAACAATACGACGCGATTCGTACTGTATTTCAAACACAGGAGCACAGTAGTCCCTATATGGAAAAGTATGTGGGCGAAGCGCTCTACCAGATGCGCTTCGAAGACGATGCACTGGCACGTACCAAGAAACGCTTCCGCGAGATGACAGATCATCCTTTCTCCACCTTGTGGGAAGATTGGCGCATCGGCGGCAGTGGTGGCGGGACAATCAACCATGCCTGGTGTGGGGGTGCGTTGACCTTATTGTCGCAATACGGTGCCGGTGTCGCGCCAGTGACGCCTGGCTATGAGCGCTATCACGTGCTGCCACAGATGGGGCCTCTGACATATATCAAGACAACCGTTCCCTCGGTGAAGGGGAATGTCGACGTCGAGCTGCGTAATGAGACGGATGGTTTTTCCATGGATTTAGTCTCTCCAGAGCATACAGTGGCGGTAGTCGGTGTGCCAAAGCGTAGTGATGCTGCACTCCTAGAACTGCGGCTGAATGACCGAGTCATCTGGGAGCGTGGTGTGTTGCAGCGCTTGCCTGAAGGCGTCGCTTACCTCGAAGAGACGGAATACTATATGCAGTTTACCGTCGTGCCCGGGGAGTGGAGTTTTACTGCCGATTATCAGGCTGCAGTTCATTCAACGGCTTGTGAGCTCAATGCATTGCGCGCTGAGTATTAAAACAACGCTGAGGGGGTTGATCATAGTGCGCCTCGTTTGAGTTGGGAGTTGAATACGCTGTCTGATGAGCGCGGCTTAGAGCAGACTGCGTATCGGATTCGTATCTTTTTGACTCTTATTTGAACGAAACAAAAGTAGCATTATGTGTGTCGGAATAAAAAGAATTTTGGGCTGTGGCTTATTGCTATTAATATCAATTTTGATGATGGGTGCGAATGCTGAGACTGCGCCAGGCCGACTAGGGTGGGCTGTTGGTGTGTGTCCTAACTCAATGCGTCGCGTTGCGCGGAGTCGCTTTCTTTGCCGAGTCGATTATCAAAACTGCCTTGATGCCCTAAGTCGCCTGCACTGATTGCAGGGTAGCTGAGGATCGAGATATCTGGGCGGGCGGATGTATTGCGCGGGAACCATCCGAATTAGACACCCTAAATTTTAGCGTCAAAATGACGAGTGATTACTTTGCGGTTGATGTGGGCCATGCAATCGAAGACAGCCGGGTCTTGATCGCGGTGAGGGTCTCGAATATGTCGGTTTCGTGGGGTAGTTGCCCGAAGACTAGATTTGAAAAGTCGCTGCGGTAAGTAGAGCGCAGCTCGGGCCAGACGTTTTCAAGGTCGGAGAATATTAAGGCTTCGGCAGGGTGATGGGCGAGCCATGGATGGTTGTTTTTATAGCTGACCGAATCGCTGTTGGCTGCGGCGAGGAAAAGCGGCTCAAATGCTTCCGATTGAAAGAATGCTTGAATCGCTGGATCACTCAAAAGTTTGTGCAGATCGTAGGTATGACGGATTTTTAACTTTAGATCCTGTAGCGGATGCTCGCTATAGCTGAAGCGAACCAAACTCATGATTTTCTCGCAGAGTGTTTGTTCGGGGCGTAGGGCATTCACGGTAAAACTATTCAGCTCGTATTCTGCAATGAGCGCTTGTTGGCCTTGGCTGAGTATCATGTCAGCCAGGTAGGTGCTGACCTGTCGAGTTGTGGAGGGTTCAAAACTACCAAGCCAAGTGGCCTCGACCACGATTACATTGCCGCGGACTTGACCGTAATTCCCAGTGAACTCACGGGGATAGGCGTGCGCCGTTTTGCGGTTCATTCCCATGCGGCGACTGAGCCCCGGGACTTCGACTTCTGGTAAGTGCTCGGATACGACTGCACCGATGCGCTTGATCTTTGCTTTGAGTTGATTGCCTGAATCTGAATCCTGCCGCACTACCACGAGGTCAATATCCTCCGAGAAACGCTCGATTAGGCCGAAGCACTTCGAGAGTGCCGTTCCGCCTTTAAAAATGGTTTCCGCACCAATGCGGTCTGCAAATATGCGCTGTAATGCATAGCTGACCCAGTAGTCCTTCTC
>JABJQI010000009.1 GCA_018663485.1 Opitutia bacterium | reverse complement strand
GTTACTGTTGACCAAATTCAGAAGAAGGTGGCCGATTTCTATCAAATCCGCTTTAATGAGATGATTGGTCGCCGTCGCACCAGTGCGATTGTGTTTCCGCGTCAAGTTGCGATGTATATCAGCCGCACCTTGACTAGCGATCCGTTGAAAGCGATCGGCGATGCGTTTGGGGGCCGTGATCACGGTACCGTGATTCATGCCTGCAAGCAGGTAGAGAACATGATGGAGCAAGACGGAAGTGTGAAACGCGGCGTTGATTACTTGATCAAGCAGCTCACGCTTGGCTGCGCTTAATAAATTTGGTTCGCATTCTGAGAGGATCGTGCTTTTTTCTGTCTAAGGAGCTTAAGGATTTCTCTCTTCATCTTCGCACAGATCCCTTTTCAGCCATACATTTTTCTTATGTCTCTCACTGATTCTCAAAAAACAACCGTTTCCACATGGATTGCCGATGGCAAGTCACTTGCCGATGTACAGGGTTTACTGCGCGAGGAGTTCTCTATCTCAATGACCTACATGGACGTGCGCTTCCTTGTCGATGATTTGAATATTGTTTTTACAGAACCTGAGCCTGAAGCGACTAAAGATGTCGAGGCACAGGCTGCCGAAGCGCCTGAACCCGCGGAGGCTCAGCCAGCTGGTGTGACAATTGATGTGGATGCGATCCCGCGCCCTGGCGCATTGGTAAATGGTTCAGTGGTCTTTAGCGATGGCGTTAAGCTCGGCTGGCAGCTATCTAGCACGGGTCAGCTAGGATTAATTCCAGGGGATGATGCTGATTATCGTCCGAATCCTGAAGATCTGCAGGTTTTTCAGGATCAATTACAGGAGGTGCTGCGCCAAAAAGGCTACTAGTTCGTAGGCATACGGTGCTGCGGCACAGAGTGATTATCAGAGCGAGGCCAACTAACATCCTGCATGCTTTGAAGTGCAAGGTGTTTACTCTCGCTACCGTACTTAAACTTTCTGCGCCTCGTGAACTGCCACGATCGAGAAGGTTAGTCCAGTGGCGTTCACCGAATCATAGCCAGCAAGTTTGAGTTGCTCGGCTAGTGCCTGTTTGGTCGGAAAGTTTTCGATGGTACCTGCTAGATAATCATAAGCACTTTTATCGCCAGTCGCGATACCTGCTACTAGTGGTAATATATACTTTAGATATAGGTAGTAAAACGGACGAAACCAGCGATCCGGTTGTGAGAATTCCAGTACGAAGAGTCGGCCCCCGGGGCGTAGTATGCGCAGGATTTCTTTGAGACCACGTTGACGGTCTTCGAAATTGCGCACTCCGAAAGAAATCGTCACCGCATCGACGCATGCATCCGGCAAGGGCAGGGCCATGCAGTCGCCAAAGTTAAATTCGATGTCCGAGTAGGCGGCGTGCTGTGTCTTTTTACGTCGTGCCACCTCTAGCATCGGCTCGCAGAAGTCGAGGCCCTTGACGGCAACCGTCGAGCCAAGGCGATCTCTGAGCTTAAAGGCGACATCTCCGCTGCCGGTGGCGAGATCAACTACATCTTTTGGTGAGCGAGCTTTGACCATACGTGTGAGCACGCGCCTCCAATAGAAATCGATGCCTCCACTCAAGAGATGATTGGCCACGTCGTAGCGTCCGGCAATACCGGCAAACATTTGGCTGACTGCTTTTCCTTCAGGCATAGGTTAAAAAATTAGAAATTAGAAATTATCGCGAGTCGTGCGAAGGTGATAAATTGGTAAGAGTTGCCAGTAGGTGATCGGAGTGGGTGCGCATCAGACAACTGCAGAATCCGTTCCGCTGTTGGCCTGCATAAGTCATTCGAGATCCTTCTTTAAACTTTCGATGCTGCGCACCACCCATTTTGAGAGTTCCTTATCGGGGTCTTGTATCGCCAGTTTGCCAAGCCTGAAAACTGTTTGGCCGCTGTTTCGATGGATAATCGTGAGACCATGCTCGAAATCATTGAATTTTTCTTCGCAAAGTGACTGTATACTGCGGGTGCTTTTCTGTGCTGCGTCAATAAGCGCCTCCTCGGCCAGCGGTTTAAACTCTAGCGTGAAGCCATGGATCTTCTCAAATCCAGCTGCAAAGCGTTTGATGTCAGCTCGCCAGACATCCTGTTGCAAATGTGCGCCCTGCTTTTTAAGCGCGGTGAGAGCCGGCAGCGGATCTTCGACCATGTCGGCGGTTACTTCGAAACTTTTAATTGCACTCGAAGGCAGCTCAAATTTGAAATCACGGAACAGTCGCTCCAGCACCGTCATCAGTCCGCGGGCACCAGTGCCTTCAGTGCTGGCTTTTTCGGCAATTGCGAGGATCGCTTGCGCAGTAATGTTGAAAGTGATCCCATAGCCGCGAAAATCATCGTAATATTGATTGAGAATACTACCTTCCGAGGTGGTCAAAATATGCGCCAAGTCTTGCGAGCAGAGGGCGCGGCACGCCACGCGAACCGGCACGCGGCCAATAAATTCAGGTTCAAATCCATATTTAGTGAAGTCGGTTGTTTCGGCATAGCGCAAATAGCTGGAGAGGTCTTCAGTACTATTCTGTTGAGCCGCACCAAAGCCCATTTGGCTTTTATTAAGTCGCTTTTTGATGGATTCGGAGAGCTTGTCGAATGCACCGCTGACGATGAAGAGGATATTGCCGGTGTTGATCGACTTTCGCTGTGGTTCTTTGCCACGCTGGATCTCCATCGCCGCTTGCATCTGCGCCATCATATCGGTCGGGCTAAACAAATTGACCTCAGTCTCCTCCATCAGTTTGAGCAAGTTGATCTGCACGCCACGCCCCGAAACATCACGGCCTCCGGAACCTGATTCGCTGGCGATTTTATCGATTTCATCGACGAAAATGATGCCGTGCTCCGCCAAATCGATATTACCATCTGCAGCTTTGACTAGGTCGCGCACCAAATCTTCGACATCTGAGCCGACGTAGCCGGTTTCCGAGAATTTGGTGGCATCTGCCTTCACGAACGGTACACCGATCAGTCGAGCGATGTTCTTAATTAGGTAGGTTTTACCCACTCCAGTCGGTCCGAGTAGTAAGATATTTTGCTTACTATACTCTTTTGAGATGGTTTTTTTTCCAGATAAACTCTGGCGAACGTGGTTGTAGTGATCACAAATAGCTACCGAAAGTACTTTTTTTGCGTCGTCTTGCCGAATGACAAATCGATTTAAATAGTCTCTGACTTCTTTCGGTTTTAGGTGAAAATGGCGAATTTTGTCAATGGGGTCCGTCACGCTGGATTCCTCAACGAGACTTGATTCGCCGCCATTGTGGGCGTCGTCGTTGTCTAGAATATCGGACTCATTGAAGGTATGAGTCGACACATTGACATTTGAATCTTTGAATAATTCGTGTAGTTGACGTTGGATTTCTTCAAAAGGGTTGGGTGGTTCTTTATCGCTCATGTTTTCTAGTTTGACAGCTTATTTACGATCAGAAGTATCGAAATCACAATAACTTTCGTTTTTCGTATCATCAAGTTTTCAAAGCATTTATAGCATGTCCAATAACCTTACTAAACGCGATATCGTCTTAGATATCTACGAGAAAACCGACTTTGCACAAAAAGAAGTGCGTGAGTCCGTGCAATTAACACTGGATGCCATCGCCACCGCCCTTAGTGAAGGACGTAACGTAGAGCTCCGCAATTTCGGTGTCTTCGAAGTGCAAGTGCGTAAATCTCGCATTGGTCGCAACCCGAACAAGCCTGAAACAGACGTCGTCATACCGACGCGTGCGGTAATTAAGTTCAAAGCGGGCAAAGAATTGAAGGCAAGGCTCAAGGATTTAGACGTCGATTCGCTTTAGAAGGTCGCTGTTCATCCGTATATTCACAGTTCGAGGGCTTCTGCCATGCAGTTTCAGTCATTACCCGGTTTTCGGGAATTCTATCCAGATGCGTGTGTGCGCCGAAATCACATTTTCGGCCAGTGGCGACGGGTCGCGCGTGCGTTCAACTTTCAGGAGTATGATGCGCCTGTACTCGAGCCACTGGAACTATATATTGAGAAGTCGGGCGAGGAAATCGTTGGGCAGTTGTTCAATTTTGAAGACCGTGGAGGCCGTGCAGTCGCGTTGCGTCCAGAAATGACTCCGTCGTTGGCGCGTTTGATTGGTGCCAAGGCGAATAGCCTGAAACGACCGATTAAGTGGTTTAATATTGGTGAGCACTATCGCTACGAGAAACCTCAGAAGGGCCGCTTGCGGGCATTCTATCAATTTAATGTTGATATTTTCGGTGAAGCGGGCCCCGCTGCTGATGCTGAGCTGATTGCACTACTGGTTCAGACATTGCGCACTTTTGGGCTCGATTCGAAGGACTTTAAGGTGCGCCTAAGTGATCGTGACCTGTGGTGGCTGATCTTGTTAGCCGAAGGACTCGACGAAGCGGGTAGCGCGGCGGTGCTAGCGATCATTGATAAGCTAGAGCGCACCGATCGGTCTAAAGCAGTAGCGCAGCTGACTGAAGTCTTGGGCGAGGATGCCGAGGCCTTTCTCACTCGTGTGGAAGAGGTGATAGCGATTCGAGACTTTGACAGCTTATCGTCGTATATTCTTAATTTAGCGCTGAAGGGTGACTTGGCTGAGCAAGCGCAGCATCGCCTCGCGGATTGGCAGGCCTTGCTGAGCGGTCTGAAGAGTTCCGGTGCTGGCGACTTCATTCAAATTGATCTAGGCATCGTCCGAGGTCTGGCGTATTACACTGGCTTTGTATTTGAGGCATTTGAGGCCAGTGGTGAAGGCCGCGCTCTTGCCGGTGGTGGGCGTTATGATGCATTGGTCAAAAAATTAGGCGGTCCTGAAATGCCTGCGGTTGGTTTTGCGATGGGCGATGTGACTTTGGCGGATCTTCTTGAATCGAAGAAGCTGTTGGCAACATATGTAGAAAGTCCCGATTTTATTGCTATTATCGGTGGAGCGGAGGCGCGCGATGCGGCTCTGGCCGATGCGGCCTTGCTGCGTTCGATGGGCTACCGCGTCGATTATCCGTTGAAAGATCAGGGGTTTGGCAAACAGTTTAAAGATGCTAACCAGAAGGGTGCCCGTTTTGCGCTGATCTATGGCACGGACGAAATCGAAAAAGGCGTGGTCAAGATTCGTGATTTCGCAACTGGAGCTGAACAAGAGTATCCGCGCCTAGGTTTGGCGGAAATCGTGCCCGAGTTGATGGCCTCGGGGCTTTGCACGACTGAAGCATAGCGCTCAATCGGATACTGCTTTTCGCTCTGGGCGAAAAGCAGTGCGCTTAAGGAACCAACTAAGTTGAGCCCTCAAGATTGCAGCTGGGGGTATTACATAATGCTAAGATCCCGTCATCGAGCTTTAAGCCGCGACTATTCAGGTCGAGTGTGTGACTAAATCTGCGTGGCCGAGGCTTGCACTGGTCGGGTATCTGTCTTCAATTTGTTTGGCTATGAAAGTGTACACCTACAAAAACTGCGACAGCTGTAAGAAAGCCACCAAATGGCTGAGCCAGCAGGGAATTGCCTTTGAGCAAGTTGCGATTCGAGATACTCCGCCGAGTGTTGCAGAGCTAAGACAAATGCTCGCTTACCAAGCCGACGAGTTGCGTAAGTTGTTCAACACGGCTGGTGGCGATTATCGAGAGCTAAAGATGAAAGACAAATTACCGAGCATGGC
This sequence comes from Opitutia bacterium, assembly GCA_018663485.1. Lineage (GTDB taxonomy): Bacteria > Verrucomicrobiota > Verrucomicrobiia > Opitutales > Coraliomargaritaceae > Lentimonas. The sequence continues at coordinate 2,900 of JABJQI010000009.1, read as the reverse complement.
GGTTGACGATGCGCTGAAGTTACTCACGAGTCGTGGTAATCTGGTTAAGCGTCCTTTTTTATTGGCGGACGGCTTCGGACTCGTCGGTTTCAAACCAGCGGATTGGGCATTGGCCTTCAGCCGCTAGAAATTTGGAGACGACATGCAGGTGTCTGCTTGCGCTATCGAGTCAGTGTACCGCGTGTGACGCCTAGTTGGTTGATCAGTTTGAGTTCTTTCCAGAGCGTTTCGGCATCCATTTCTCCGCGTAATAGCGCGTCGTAGTGTTCCATCGTGCGGCGCACTTCGTCGCCGCTTTCGTTGAGGAATTCAATCCGGAATGCGGCTGCGCCATTCTTCGCCATATCGAGGGCAAAGTCTGCGCCAGTCTGCGCTTTCGAGTTAAACACAGTGTTACGGCAGCCGGCGTCGGCTTTCAAGGGGTGCAGTGCGCCGACGCGGTCTTTGAGTTGCACCTGCTGAGTATCGCAGGGGCGGCCGCAGTCGCGGAAGTCTTTACCTTCAGAGAGGAAGGCGCAGAATACGCAGTGCTCCATGTGAAACATTGGCATGTGCTGGTGCAGTGTGATCTCAAACCAGCCAGGCTGGGACTTGCTCAGCAACGCGTCGAGTTGTGTGGTATTAAGATCGTAAGACGCGGTGAGGCGCTCCAGCTTCCAATGATCAATTAAGTAATTTGCCGTTAGATGATTTGCGACGTTGAGTGAGAAATCGCCGCGCATACGATGCTGCGAAAGCGCGGTCAGGTGCTCGTGGTTGCGTGCTAGAAAGCCGTCTGCACCGCATTTCAGCAATTGTTTGGTAATGAAATCTTCGCCGGTTTTGAACATACGTGGCGGCGCCACCCAAATCTCGCGTTTACGTCCATCTTGTTGTTCGGCTTCGCGGGCACGTAGCACGGCTTCGGCATATTTACGCGGATCTTCAAGCTCGATGTAAATTTCGGCGTAGGGCAGTGTGAGGGACACGTCGAACTGTTCCCAGTTGCGCACGTAGGGAATCAAATACGGGCTGGAGGGCAATGCTCGCTCATTGCCGCCTTGCGTAGGGTTCGGTTGCGACGGAGCGCAACCCTCCAGCTGTGGTTCAGCCAGCGGGCCTGGGGGAGCGAGTTGCCAGCGCAGTGGTTTGGCGCGCAGGGCTACAAGTTGATCGACGGCATCGCGGCGTAGCTGATTGAGCGTCGAGGCTGGAATCATGCAGCCGTCGGCGAGTTGGTTGTCTAATGCTGCGAGATGAAAGGCTGTGCTGCCGAGGCGACGGAGTTGTTTGCGTAGGGTGGCTTCGTCGGTCGGTCGATTTTGTGCCGCTTCGATCACTTGTGTGGATTCGACTTCGACCACGCGACCTTCTTCGTCTTGCAAGGAAATGACGAGTGGTTGGCCAACCTGTCCGCGCACGGTGGCAGTGATCGGGCGCTTGTAGTTGGGCTGCTCCACTTCGAAGCTTTGGCGCAGTGCTTTGTCGAGCGCAGGGTCGGAGGTTTTATAAACCGTGTCGCCAGCTTTCACGCGTTGCCAATGAATCGAGTCTCTAAAGAAACGAATAAAGCTTCGGTTTTTTTCGGTATCCACTGATGTAATTCGGCCGCCTTCTTCGCGTTCGTCGGGGCGTCCGCGATCCAGCACCACGCCATCGCCAGCTTTGACTTCATGATCCAGAGCGAGCCATATGCCATCGCGCTCAATACGCTCGACCACGCCGAGGCGAAGGCCACGCTTTTTGCCGAAGCGGGCATGCACCAATTTTTGATTATCGATCCCTTTAAGCCAGCCAGTGGTGAGGCCGCGTGAGAATGTCATTTCTAGGGCGTAGCGGCCATCTTGCTCGCTGAATGGTGCGAGTGGTGTCGCTTGTTTGGGATAGCGTTTATTCCATGCAGCATCGAGCGCCTTACGATAGACGCTAGTAGTGGCGGCGACATATTCGGGAGCTTTGAGGCGGCCTTCGATTTTGAGGCTAGCGACTCCAGCATCAATGATGCCGTCCATCGCATCGAGTCCCGCGAGATCCTGAGGGCTGAGTAAGTAGCGCTGATTTCCGAGGTCGATTGCTTCGCCGTCGCTGAATAAGTCGTAGGGCATGCGACATGCTTGCGCGCATTCGCCGCGATTGGCTGAGCGTCCGCCGAGTGCTTCACTCGTTAAGCATTGGCCCGAATAAGCCACGCAGAGTGCACCGTGAACAAAGATCTCCAGTGGCATGTCGAGGCCCTTTTTGAGAGTCTGTTCTTTGATCGCGTTGATCTCATTGAGTGAACATTCACGCGCTAACACCACGACGCTTGCGCCGAGCTCTTCGGCAAAGTGTACACCCGCCTCGCTGGTCACACTCATTTGTGTGGAGGCATGGATTGGAAAGTCGGGCGAAAGCTTGCGAATCAGTTGGCAAATGCCGACGTCTTGTACGATGGCGGCATCGACGCCTGCGCTGATGATCGAACGCAGAAAACTTTCGGCGTCTTCGAGCTCGTCGGAGAAGACCAGTGTGTTAAAAGTCACATAGCCGCGCACCCCACGCTCATGCAGATAGGCCATTAGATCAGGCAGATCGGCTTCGGTGAAATTCTTGCCACGCATGCGGGCATTGAAGCGATCCAGCCCAAAGAATATGGCATCGGCGCCATTCTCGACCGCAGCGCGCGCGCATTCCCAATCCCCCGCAGGCGCAAGGAGTTCAGGCTTATAAATAGTGGCGTGCGACAAGTCGCTATCGACGCCGAGGCGCTTTGGTATGAGTTTTGGCATGAGGAAAGTGACTAGAAAAATATTGTACTGTTGGACTTTAGCGCAGAGCTTTATTCAGGGAGGCCGTTTATGCAGCGTGTGGTTCCTGTTTTCATCACTTCGCCTCCAAAATTCAATAAATATCCAAGTTTCTTGCCTGTAAGAGGAAGGTAG
>JABJQI010000145.1 GCA_018663485.1 Opitutia bacterium | reverse complement strand
TCACCGTACAATTTTTCAACCTGCTCACGCTCGTGTAAGCGCAGCAACCCATTATCCACAAATACGCATGTCAGCTGCTTTCCGATCGCTTTGTGAATCAACGCAGCCGCGACCGAAGAATCGACCCCGCCGGACAGCCCTAGGATCACGCGCTCGTCGCCGACAATATCTTTGATCTTCTGTACGCTTTCTTCGATGTAGTTGGCCATTGACCAATCCGAATCACAGCCACAAATCTTAAAGAGAAAGTTCGCAATCACCTCAGTGCCCATCTCCGAGTGCGCCACCTCGGGGTGGAACTGCATGCCGTAAAAATTACGCTGCGCATCTTGAATCGTCGCGTAAGGCGAATTCTCAGTCGAAGCGACCGCTTCGAACCCTTCAGGAAGCTGCTCTAGTCGATCGCCATGCGAATTCCAGACGCTCAGTGAGTCTGGCATGCCCTCGAACAGCTTGCCTTTGATTGCGATATTGAGCGTACCGTGACCAAACTCGCGCTCATCACTCTTAGCCACGCGGCCACCGAGCATGTGCGCCATTAATTGCTCACCATAGCAAATACCCAACACAGGTAGGCCCATTTCAAAGACTTTCGCATCTGGGCGCGGCGAGCCATCGATCAATACCGAAGAGGGCCCACCAGAGAGGATGACACCTTTGACGCCCGCTTCTTTAAGCACGCTCGCTTGCGTGTTATACGGATAAATACGGGAAAGGACATTGGCCTCACGAATACGGCGGGCAATGACCTGCGTGTATTGAGAACCGAAATCGAGAACTGCGATATGATCTGGCATGATATTGAAATTCTAAAAACTGAAATTACGAAAACTGAGAATTAAAAAGAGTGAACTGAAAAACCGCTTTCTTAGAAGCGCAGACGACCATTGGTAAACCCGCACTGAGGGCAATCGCATTCTTCACTGCCATGCACACCAGTGTAAATCTGGCTGCATTTAATGCAGTGATAAATGACCTTCGCACGCTGCGCCACAAAGAGATGCTTATCCTTCCAATCATAGTAAAACCACAAACCGAAGAGCAGCGCAAAGCCACCTCCTAGATAGAGGAGAAAAAAGATATCTACATCGAGGCCGATCACAGAAAGTAACTTGGGAGAACTCGCGCGCGGCTCAAGTAAATTGAGTCGTTAAATAATAGTGACACAGATGTTCATGCCTGTGACCTCAGCCTCAGCACCAAAAATGACAGACAGAAATGTCTATTTCACGGTGAGGAACTACTCTTCGCCCGCTTCTGTTTGCTGACTCAAATGCGCCATTAAGGCTGAAGACTCGCGCTCGATCCCTTCACGGCACATCCGACTGGCAGGATAAATATCTTGCGCGGCCAAAAATGCTGCTAATGAACCCGCGTGCTGCGCCTCCTCAGCCTGCCGCTGTGCGCGGTCTAAATAGACCACAAAATCCGCGACTCGTGGCGCAAGCTCTGCACGCGCTCGATTCATCGGCGCATCATCAGCATCAAATTTCGCGGCCTCTGCCAACAGCTCCCATGCGACATACGGATCGCCTTGCTTTAAGGCCTCCGCGCTTTGCGCCACCAACAAATCAATCGTCGAGACCTGCTCAATCACCTCCATCAACAAAGGGCGCCGCGCAGTATCCTCAGCCAAGGCAAAGCCCAAGTCCATACGGCGGTCATAAATACCGCGATGGTCGCCGCGCTTATACAGATCGTCAAAAATCTGCACGCCTTGCGAGCCCGCTGTCGCCAGCTTAGTGGTTTCTTGTTGAAACTCGCGAATCGACGGATTCGACGGCCAAATATCAATTGCCTGCTGCAGCTCCGCACGCGCTTTATCGATATCGCCTAAGTTACGATACTGCGACGCCGCAAAGACCGCCATGTCGCTCATACTTTTGGCAGTCTCAACACTGGAGAGGACACGCATCTTCGGAAAATCTTTTGCGATCAGCGCAATACGCTCCGCATACTGAGCCACGCCGTTGTAGTCCTTCGCCTCAGCCAGCTCAACGGCTTCCATCATATCACGATACAAATCGAGCAACTTGCGACGCTGATCCACAGGAATAGCATTCAACTCTGGCATGTATTCGCCAAGGAAGAAGGTCTCTTGCAGCCGCTCCAATGCGATGATCGCACGATCTTCGGCATACGCTGTATTCACCGCGTCCACTCCCTTATTCACGTCGGTGATCGCCTCGTTAGCAACGAAGGCCATCATATCGACCGTAAACACCATGTCTGTATTGGGAAAAAACGACTTTAACTCGCCCTTGCCCACTTCCAGCTGTTGCTGTGATCCTTTAAACAATAATTGGTAAAAGCCCGAGAGCACCAAGGCATGCTGGTAGCGACGCTGCACCAAAAATGCCACGATTTGGCTCTGCATCTGCAACTTCGCTTGGATGCCGGTCAACGCCGCCTGCCCTTCCATCGCAATTAGCTTGGCTTCGGTCTCGGCCAGTTCTAGCGCGCGAAAAGCGCCCTCCGACGCCAAAGCACCAGGATCGGTCTTTTTACCTTTACCACTGTTACCCGAAGTCGCCCGCACGGAATCCTTCTCCCGCTGCTCCTGAATCTTTTCCAACATCAACGCACGATTCGCCACCACCTCTTGCTGATAACGGCGCACATCTGCCAACTCACGCTGAGTCATCGCCTCGCCGCGCATCTCCTTGCGAATACGCCAGGCATTAAACACCTGATTCGCCACGATGGTGCTATTGCCACCATCGGTATCAAATCGTGCGGCACGAAACAGCATTTCCCAAGTTTCAATGATCGCATCATCACTGCGATCATTCGCCACGGACAAACGCTGCAGCACGTCATTCATCAGTAGCGCATAGCTCTCTTCTTCTTCGGTCGGCGATGCCAACAAGAAACGCTCAAAGCGGGCACGAAATGCCCGCTGACTGGTTAAATTAAAAGTGCGCCCCTTCCAGGCAAAACTGCCATTTTCAAAATCCATCGAATCACTGGATGGATCAAATGCCCGATTCGCCATTTCAAGAAAGGTGTTACTCTCAAACATCCCTCCAACCGGCGCGGACATCCCCGCCGATGCGGGCGCGGGTCGAGCCGGAGCCGCCGCAGGCGCGTAGCCCTGAGCATGTGAGGTGATCTGGCCGAGCACCAGACCAAGACTAATACTTGCGCAAACTTTCAACATAGATCAGCCCTCCTGCTTCGATTCTGGCACGCATTTTATAACGCTGCCCTATATGTAAATTACCACCCACTGCATCCGGCACGAATACCGGCAGACGTGCGCCGCCACTCTCTGGTAGCACCGCCAAGATACGCCCGACGCCTTTTTCCCACTTCACCTGCGAATCAATCTGCGCGCGAATCGTATACGTATTCCCCAAGAAATCGCCTGGCTTCTTCATGTAGCTTTCGGTCGGCAGTACTTCGAGGTCTGAGAACTTGTCACCACAGCCACTAGTCAGGGCGACAACAAACAGAGAGACCATCAGAGACGCCGCGCTCCAGATCGACGCGGACTTTCGGGGTTTTACAGGTAAAAGGGGCATAAGACCGTGTATCGGCATTCGGTTAAAATTGTTTCACTGAGGGTTAAGTCAGCTTCTTTTGGTGGCAACCCCAAAACACTAACGCCGCGCCGACACAGAAATGCACGCCAAGCACACCACAAGCCAGCATCGGACTAGGGATCATCTCCGAAGATTCCAAACGATAGGCATCGTAAAAGCGCGAATCAATCATCGAGCCGAAATACCCAGCCCAGCCCCAATACGCATTGATAAACGGTCGGCAGACCCACACCAGCACTTCTGGCAGCGCCAACACAACACCGGAAAGCGGTAACTGAAACCCGACTAAATACACCGACAACAGCGACGCCTTGTCTGCCGAACTAAAAATCGCCGAAAATGCCAAGCAGATCGCAGTCATTGACACACAGCTCAATATTAGCACCAGCGTTTGTGGCAACAAGGGCCCAGGGAAGTCGCAGACGTATTTGACAAACAGCGTCATCCACAGCCCCTGCCCGATCGCCACCGCCGAAGTAAACAGCAACTTACTGGTCGCATACGACCGAGGCCGTAAACCAGCGAAACGCTCTTTTTCGTAGAGATTACGTTCACCTGCGATCTCGCGCGCACCATTATTACTACCCATTAGGGTCAGCAGGATCACTTGGAACAAAATCAAGCCCGTGACCAACGACGCCGACTCCAAGGCATCGATTCGGTAACGCAAATTCTCCTGCGCCTGCTCGACAAAGCCACTCGACGCACTCATCGCCAGTCCACGCAACTGCGGCAAGCCATCCATTGCAAAGATCGTCACCAACAGTGGAAACCCAATCGTAATGCCCAGCGTCAGCATCCAATAGCCCTTGTCCCGCTTAAATAAGAGCGCACGGCGCTTTAATAAAGTCCAAGTTTGGCTCAGCGCTGACGGCAGCGCTGGTGCAACCATCGGCGTCGCCTCAAACACCGCATCCTCAGCACTCGCAGCGCTCCAACGCTGCCGCCAATGCTCGATCGAATGCGCATTCAACTGATCATAGAGATGCAACGCATCCGGAATTTCGAAATACGCCAGTAGCGCATCCAAACCGCCCTGAAACACCACTGTCCCTTCAAATACCACTGTGATCCAATCGAAAAAATTCAATTTGGCGAGGTTGTGAATAATGCAGATAAAGGTCTTCTCCCGCTCATCGCGCAGACGCTGCAACATCGACAAAATCTGGTCCTCCGAGCGCGGGTCCAGCCCACTGGTCACTTCATCACAAACCATGCATTGCGGATCACCGACCAGTTCCAAGCCCAGCCCGAGACGACGCAACTGCCCGCCGCTCAAGCCTCCCACCCGCTTATCGCGGTGCATCTCCAAGCCGATGCGTTGTAAAATCTCTTCCAACCGGGCTTGCTTCGTCGCTAGCTCGACCACGCACAGATCCAGCGCAGTGCGCAACGCTTCCTCGACGCTCAGTCGCTCTTGAGCAATACTGAACTGGGGCACAAAGGCCAGCTTGCCGCGCAGAGCCTCGCTGTTCGCGACTGGCTCGCCCGCTATAAAGACTTCGCCTAGACGCGAAGATAGCCCAAGCATCGCCCTCACCAAGGTGGTTTTACCACAGCCCGACGGGCCAATCACGGCATTGAGTGCCTTGGGTTTAAACCGCGCAGTTGCACCCTCTAGGATGCGCGTGCCGCCAGGGGTCAATTCGACTGAAAGGTCTTTACAGGATAGCATTAATAAAAAGGGTAATTGTTCGCTACTCTTGAAAGTTGTACCCCACAGAGAAATGAAGTGAAACAAATAAAATTTGCACACGATCAAAAGGCCAGCACTTTGATACTTATGATACCCTTCTTGAAACACCTCCTAGCCACTCTCCTCCTCTGCTGCATAGTTTCATCACTGAGCGCCGTCACCGTTCGTTCCCGTGCGATCAAGAACAAGGCACTGTTCGCCATCACCTTTCCCGACGACAGCAAAGAGTATTACGGCAAAGAAGCCGCGATCCACTCGATTTCCAAGCAGGAATACATCACATCTGGATATCGTGTGATCGAAATCAATATCGTCACCGCCGGCAACGGCCTGCTGCGAATTTACCACAGCCGCGCACTGCAACTCGGCGAACTCCAAGCCGCCATGACCGATGGCGCTAGCGCGGCTGGCGTGCCCTCATCGATTCAGCGCTCCCCCGTCCCTCCCGGCGTGCAGCAAATGGCTGACCGCGCAAGCGCTGTCGCCGAAGCCATGACCAGCGACACGGTGATGAAGGAATACCCACTCGCAACCCACGCTCGCACGATTGAATATCGCGTGCAAACACGCAGCGAACTGCTCGACCTGTTCGACCAGCTACAAAAGCACTGGATCAAAGAACCCACCTATTTTGAAGGCGGACAAATCGTCGCCGCAGGCGAAGCCACCAGCAGTAAAATGGAGCCCCGCAGCCTCGGCGGCACACGCTTTATAGTAAAGTAAGCAAAAGCCGAAAAAACTGGTTTGAACCATTGAGCGAGAGGAGTGTGGGCGACTCGCCCACATTTATACTGTGTTACTACAAAGGAGGGCGACTCGCCCACATTCATACTGTGTTGCTACAAAAGAGGGCGAGTCGCCCAGATTCATACTGTGTTGCTACAAAGGAGGGCGACTCGCCCACATTTATACTGTGTTGCTACAAAGGAGGGCGAGTCGCCCTCCCTCCTTTACCCGGTAAATGACGATTAACCAAAAGAAAGCCCTGCCGCGCAGTATGCGCGGCAGGCTATTGTTTATAAAGATGCCATGTCGTACGTCTGCCTAGTGAGCAAGGTCGTACTGTTTGGTCACTTGCTTGGTTAGTACGATCCATTCATTCCACGTGTCCTTGAGAGAGGCACGCAGCGCCTTGATCTCTTTTTGCAGCGATTTGTTTTGATCGTCGCTCGCTTGTTTGAGTTCGCGTGCTTTGAGCATGATGACTGCAGCCTTTTCCTCAAACACGGTAGAGATGTCTTCGAGCTTTGCTTTAAGCCC
>JABJQI010000010.1 GCA_018663485.1 Opitutia bacterium | reverse complement strand
TCCTAGGTAGAACTCCGAATCTGGATGAATACAAAGCGGCTGTCGTCGGCATCAACCTGACAAAGTTCGCGCCGCCAACAGGCGTCTTGAGTCGATAGTCATTTGCTGTTAGAAAGTTTGATCAAATAGCTCAGGGAAATTTTCTGAGCTATTTTTTGGTACATTTACGGCTTCGGTTCTTCGCAGCTGCGATGCCGGTTCGGTACTATATAACAGATAATGTATTGACCTTGGGATCAGGCGGACGACACGGAAGCAACTCTGCCTAGTTGCTCGTGCGTTATAGGGAGGCACGCGCTACGCCATGTCTGCAAAAGAGCGAAAGTGATAAGTGCCAAAGGCGTCCTCCCGTTGTGAACGCTTTCAATTTACCTCAGCTATGCTTGATCGTAATCAAGGTGAGGTCGTCGGGTTGGCCTGCGTCGCCAGAAAAGCGCTGCACACTGTTCATTAGCTGATTGAGGATCGACTGGGCGCTGCCGTTGCCGTGGGTTTTGAGCGCGTTCATCAGCCGTTCCCCAGAGTATTCCTCGCCGCTGGAATTGACGCTTTCGGTAACGCCATCGGTGTAGAGAATCAGGGCGTCGTTTTTGCTGAACGGCACGGTTTTGTCCTTGATTGCGAGGTCGAAAATTTCGGGTGGCACCATGCCAAGGGCCATGCCTGGAGATTGAATGGTTTCGACCTGACTAGTGCCATCGCTAATTCGGTGGTAAAAGAATGGCAGCTCGTGGCCTGCGCGTGCGAAGGTGATCTCTTGCTTAGCTTGATCGATGATAGCGTAGATGATGGTGATAAACATATCGCGACGCATGGAGCTTTGCATTTGTGCGTTGATAGCGCTAAGCACTTCGGCGGGGGAGTCCAGCTGATGCGAAATATGGCGCAGGTTTGTCTGACAAATTGCCATCAAGATGGAAGCAGAGATGCCTTTGCCGGAAACATCGGCGATGGCTACACCGATTCGATTTTCATCAATGGCAAAAATATCGTAAAGGTCGCCACCGATCTTTTGCGCGGCGGTATAGTGGGCCGCAAATTCAATGTTAGGACTGGAGGGGAACTGACTTGGTAGCAGTAGGCTCTGGATGTTACTGGCGAGTTCGATATCTAGATCGAGTTTGTTTTTCTCGATTTGGAGCTGCATGGCATCGCTGTTATGCACCGCCAGGCCAACTTGTTCGGCGAGTGATTCGACCAGCGAGAAGTCGGTATCGGTAAAGGCGAGTTCGTCGGCGGGGTTGGCAACCGCGAGCACCGCGATGAGGCGGTCTTGGAAGAGCACGGGAGCGATAATGATGGAGCGAACTTTGAGCGCGGGATCGTTGTGCTGGATGACACGCGGATCATTACTGGCATCTGCGATGAGTTGCGCACGTTTGGACTTGGCGACTTGGCCGATCAAGCCTTCGCCCATTTTAAAGGTCTCGGATTTGAGGATGGTCTCGAGGAATTGTGTGCGGGTAACCAGTTTGGCGCTCAGATCTTCGGGGAGTTTGCGCTGTGGCGGGAACAGGCCTTCAACGGCGATGCCTTTGAGCGTATCGTCGTCGCGCTTTTCGAAAATGCAGGCACTCATCGCGCCGGTGCTGAGAATCGCGGCATGGATAATGCGTTGAAACATGGCTGCACGGTCGCTGCCTTCAGCGACTGCCTCGACCATGTTGTGCATGAACTCGACGACTATTTGCTTCTCCTGTTGCAGGAGTTGCTTCTCGTCTTCAATGATTTTAACGTGTCTGCGCTTACCCGCATAGAGTAGCCACATGCCGCATAGTCCAACTAAAGCTCCAAGGAAAAACGACATAAGGGTACAACTCTTTTTGTGGGAGCCAGTATTAGTTCCGGCTCATTCCTGGTCTTGTTTTTCAACCTGATTTTTCAGGAAGGCGATGACGTCTTGAAATTTCGCCGCGTTTTCGGTGTCGGCCTTGACCAAATTCTCGTGCGCGTTGAGCACGTTTTTGGCTGCGGAGACTTCCATATTTTTAAGAGCTGAAAACTCGGCTGTAGCATCGGAGCTGTCTGGAAGGTCCTCGCCGATGGTAAGAAGGTTCTGCAGGCCGAGGTTGCAGACGAGTTCGTGATTGCGCTCACCTAGCTTACAAATGATCAACACGCCTGGAGGCGTTTGCTTGCGCAACTCTAGTGCCGTGCCTGCTAGGATGCCGAGGAAAGTACTGTCCATTCCTTTGCAATTCTCGAAGTCGAGCACAATGTGTGCCTTGCCTGCGCTGACCATCTCTGCGATGAACTCTCGAAACGTGTTACAGTTTAGATAGTTCGCCTTGCCGTGAATCTGAACCACGACGGGATCAGAGTAGGCACTGACTAAAAAAGTAGGCGGTAGAGGCTCACTCATGCGTTGGAGTTTTGCAGCAAATGATGGTCTTAGGATTCGGAGAGGATGTCGCGAAGGAAGTATTAGAGAATGCTACCTGAGCGGTAGCTACTCAACCTCAACAGCAGTAACAATTTGCACCGTAAGGTCAACCGTTTGTGTCGAGCCATCGGTTTTTTGATTTCCAGCAGAAGGCTTAGCCTTTGAGTGCTGCTTTGATTGCGTCGAAATTGGGTAGATCGTGCGGGTCTTCAGCAGATTCGCTGTAGATGATCACGCCGTCTTCATCGATGACGAAAGCAGAACGCTTGGAGACGCCCTTGAAGCCAAGGAGATCTGCATACAGGACATCGTAAGCGGCGGAAACGTCTTTATTAAAATCGCTCAGGAGTGGGAATTTGAGGCCATCGACCTGTGCCATCTGTTCTTGGGCAAACGGACTGTCGACCGAAATGCCGTAAACGGCTGCGTTTAGGTCTGAGTAAGACGCGAGGCTGCTGCTAACGTCGCACATTTCTTGCATGCACACGCTGGTAAATGCGAGCGGGAAGAACAGCAGGACAGTCTTCTTCTTGCCGAGGTTGTCATCTAGAGAGATATCCTGAAGGCCGTCGGCGTTCTTGGATTTGAGTGAGAATGCGGGTGCTTTGGTTCCAGTTGCTAGTGCCATAATATGAAGTGAATAATAAGTGAGAAGTGAGTGACAAATTAAAAGATAAAAAAAGCACTTAATAAAGGAATAGGCGGCGCGAATGTAAAGCGTCAGATACAAGCAGGCGCCGCTTTGTGCGGTTCTTCTGTCAATTTTTTTGCTAGGCGAGCAGTTTGAAGAAGATGCGTTTGCCTGCTTGGAAAATTAATTCGCTGGTTGGGCGGCTAATTTCTTGGTTGGGATCGTCTTGTTTGACGCTATCGATCTTCACTGCACCTTGCTGTACGAGGCGGCGGATCGCGCCTTTGCTTTCGAATAAGTCTGATTGCGCCATTACTTCAAACAACGGTGCGCTGTCGGCGGTGCCGAGCAAGTCGCTCCAAGTAAAGGTCGGCATGTCATCGGGAATTTTATTCTTCGAGAAAACTTGCTCAAACTGTTCCAGTTCATGCTTGCCGGCTTTCATTGAGTGGAATTGGCCGACCAGTGCGGCAGCCAGACGCTTTTTGGCCGCCATCGGGTGGCCTTCTTTGAGCTTAGCGATTTGCGTGTCGTTGAATTCGAGCAGCAGTTGGTAATAAGTCCACATCGTATCATCGCTGATCGACATGATTTTACCAAACATTTCTTTTGGTGAGTCAGTGAACGCGATGTAGTTGTCAGCGCTCTTCGACATCTTCTTGCTGCCATCCAGGCCGATCAGCAGTGGCATGGTGATAACTGCCTGCTCTTGTTTGCCCGCATCTTTTTGCAGGGCACGACCGACCAGCATGTTAAAGAGTTGGTCGGTGCCGCCGATTTCGACGTCGGCATTGAGTATCAGTGAGTCGTAGCCTTGGATCAGTGGGTAGAGGAACTCAATGATGGAAATCGGGGCGTTGCCCTTGTAGCGCTTGGCAAAGTCGTCGCGTTCTAGCATGCGTGCGACGGTCATCTTGCGTGCCAGCTTGAGACAGTCCTCGAAGCCCATATCATCGAACCACTCGCTGTTATAGACGACCGTGGTCTTGTCCTCGTCGAGAATCTTGAAGGCTTGCACTAGGTAAGTCTGCGCGTTGTCGATAATTTCATCCTTAGTCAGAACGGGGCGTGTGCTCGAGCGGCCGGAGGGATCACCGATCAGCGTGGTAAAGTCGCCAATGATGAGAATTGCTTCGTGCCCGAGGTCTTGGAACTGACGAAGTTTATTAAATACGACGAGGTGGCCGAAGGTGAGATCCGGGCGTGTCGGGTCGACCCCGAGTTTAATCCGCAGTGGTCGGTTGCCGTGCAGGCGATCCTCCAGCTCGGTTTCGCCGATGACGGTGTCGGTGTTGGTGCGGATGGTTTCGATCAGGCTCATTGAAAAGGAATTCAGAAATTAGATGTTAGATGTGAGAATGTGCCAATGTGTGGACCTTCTGAATTAAGAGAAGCTGATCTCGTTCGGCCTCCAGTAAAGGAAAAAGCGCTAACGGATGGTAATGTAGGGCTCAATCGATCGATTGCAGTTGGCAGATGCGACAAATGCATCGCGGGCGTCGCTATTTGTAAACAGGTAGAGTGCATAGCCGCCCCAGCCACCACCACAGTATTTACGGCCGACGCAGGCATCGGCTTCGGGGAGTTCGAGCATGCCTTCCTTCAACTGAGCGGCGTAGCTGAGACTGATTGCCTCGCCGAGCTTAGCGATGTCGCCAGCATAGACGGCGTCCTTGGCGATGGCCGCAGCTTGTTCGATCAGATCGTAGTCACGCAGATTGTCGACATTACCTGGGGTGTCGTGTGGAATATCTGTGTAGTGTAGTGCCATGTGACCGCGGAGGAAGTCGCCGTTGCGCTTAAAATCAAGGACTGGGCGCGGTCCACTGCGCCAGACGCAGACGCCGGTTTCGCGGATGATGGCAGGGTCTTGCCAGCCGACGCCGAGGTTGAGCTCGCTTTCGACGCCGTCGTTGCCGTTGAGCAGCGCCCACGCACCACTGCCGCCAAGTCCGGATTTGATTTCGTAGTCCCACTCGTTGAGCGAGACCATTGGTGAAATGGCACAGTTGACGATGAACGCGCCTGCCCTAGCATGGTGTGGTACGTCGAGCCAGCCGCCGCCGAAATCGACGCGGAGGGGCGCTTGGGCTGGAGTGCGAATATTGCGCACGATCGAGCTGGAGGATACCGGAGTGAACTGTGGCGGAGTTTTGGGCAGGGCGATGTATTTGGCACCTACTTCGGCGCAGAGTGCGCGTTTAATGTCTGCGTATTGATCGTCCTCAGTCACTGCCAAGACATCCGGGCGGATCTTTAGAAAGTGATCTTTGAAGTCGAGGCCGAGCTCTTCGCTGTCGCCGATCACGACTTGATCGATCACTTCGAGTGCCGTCATCAGGGCCAGCTTATGATCCTGTGGGATCGAGGTGCGGCGCTTCTTGTGTTCCCACAGCACCGCGTCAGAAGCGAAGCAGACGGTGAGGTGGCTGCCGAGTGCCCTCGCTTCGCGAAAGAATTGAATGTGGCCCGCGTGGAGGATGTCGTAGCAGCCAGAGATGAAGACTTTTTTCATATAAATAAGAAGGGTAGGATATATCCCAAAGAGTTTGTTGCTAGTAACAAAGCAAGGGTGGTGAAAAAATCCAACTTAATAGCAGATAAATATGCTGCATGGTTTTTGCTTATTTACCTTCTGTCTGAAGTGAGTATCAGAGTGGCATGTTTGAGTCGATTAATCCCGCAACGGGGCATCTTATACAGCAATATCCTGCGATGTCTGCAGCGATGCTGACAGCTGCGTTGGAAGACGCGCGCAGTGCTGCTGCGGCATGGGCACGGGTCGATGTGAGCGTGCGCGCCTCGATGCTTGAGCGGCTGGCGACTTTGTTGGAAGCGAACCAGGAGCCCTTGGTTCGTCTGATTGTGCAGGAAGTGGGTAAGCCGTTGGCGGAAGCGCGGGCGGAGCTCGATAAGTGTGCCTTGCTGTGTCGCTATTACGCGACGCATGCGGCCGATTTTTTGGCCAGTGAGTCGATTGAGACTGCGGCACAAGACAGCCAAGTGAGCCATCAACCGCTGGGGGTGGTGCTGGGCATTATGCCGTGGAATTTTCCGCTTTGGCAGGTGTTTCGCTTTGCTGTGCCGGTGCTCACTGCGGGTAATACTGCCTTGCTCAAGCATGCGCCGAATGTGTGTGGTTGCGCATTGGCGATCGAGGCCTTGTTCCTGGAGGCGGGTTACCCTGAGGGCGTGTTGCGCACCCTGTTGATCGAAGTCGATCGGGTCGAGTCGGTGATTCAGCACGATGCGGTGCAGGGCGTGGCCTTGACTGGCAGCGAACGTGCTGGAGCTGCGGTCGCGGCGATTGCGGGGCGTGCAATCAAAAAGACTGTGCTCGAACTTGGCGGCAGTGATCCGTATCTAATTTGTGAAGATGCCGATCTCGATTTGGCGGCCGCTAAATGTGTGCAGAGTCGCTTAAATAATTGCGGGCAGACCTGCATTTCGGCGAAGCGCTTGCTGGTGCATGCGGCCGTACTGGAGCCGTTTACTCAGAAGTTACTGGCTGATATTGCCAAGCGCCGCATGGGCGATCCGGAGGATGAGAAGACTAATCTTGGGCCGATGGCGCGGGCCGATTTACGTGTGAACTTACAGCGCCAAGTCGATTCCAGTGTCGCTGCTGGCGCGCACTGTGTGCTCGGTGGCATTATGCCCGAGGGCCCGGGCTTGTTCTATCCGCCAACGGTATTAACTCAGGTGCGCCCCGGCATGCCGGCGTTTGATGAAGAAGTATTTGGCCCGGTGGTGGCGATCATCGCGGTGCAGGACGATGCGGACGCGATTGGCTTGGCCAATCAATCCGCGTACGGGCTCGGTGCCGCGGTCTTTACTCAAGACATTGAGCGAGCGAAGCGCTTAGCGAATCAGTTGGAATGCGGCGCGTGTTTTATTAACGATTTTGTTAAGTCCGATCCACGCTTGCCATTTGGTGGGATCAAGCGAAGCGGCTACGGTCGCGAGATGAGCGCAATCGGTATCCGCGAGTTCGTCAATGTAAAGACGATCTACGTTGGTGCTGTTGGTTGTTAGTTGAGAGCTCTGCTGGTTGTTAGTTGAGGGCGCGAAAAGGCGGATCCTGAGATGTTAGCAACCCGCCCTATTTAAAATGAGTGGCTGTGTTTGAACTACAGCCGCTGACGCACCGCTTCGTAGAGGATCACCCCTGCGGAGACCGATACATTGAGGCAGTCAACGGTGCCAGCCATCGGGAGGCTGATCAGATGGTCGCAGTGATCGCCAGTGACTTTACGCATGCCCCAGCCTTCGCTGCCTAGAATCACGGCAGTGGGTTGGTCGAAATTGACATGGTAGAGCGATTGCTTGCCCTTGTCGGAGGTGCCGACGAGCTGGATTTTACGGTCCTGAAATTTACGTAAGAGTTGCCCGATGTTTTTAATCCGTAAAAATGGCACGTCGTCTGCGCCGCCGCAGGAGATGTCGCGCACGGTCGGCGTGATGCCGCAGGCACCCTTGACTGGCGCAAGCACGGCAGTGACGCCAGCACCCGATGCGGTGCGCAAGCAGGCACCCAGATTGTGTGGATCTTGCACGCCTTCAAGGATGAGGATCAGTGGATTCTCAGTGCGCTCGATCAGGTCGAACAGGTCGTCCTCGTTTTCAATATAGACGATTGTGGGGCCCGATGAGTGACGCGGTGGACGTGCGATTTTTTTAATAGAATTACGACCCATAATTTTAAATGCTGAAATTGTGACGAAGCGCGACTAGCGCAAAGATGGTGAATCGGAAGGATTTGCCCCGCAGGGGTGATTGAAGTCGGTGCCCTTTTGGGCAACTGAAAAAATAAAGTGAATGAGTGTTGTGGAGTGTAACTCAGTAAAAGCGGCACTCTGGTCGTTTTCCGCTGCCGCGTAAAGCGGCAAGTCGCGAATCGGTCGTAGCGAGCGGGTTTATCCCGCGATTTTTGAATAGGCATCGTCGGAGGATACGGAATCCTGGTGTAACGCCAGTCGCTACGCATGCACCGCAGGCCGGCAGGTGGATAGACTTGAGGGGCATCGTCCCGACGCCCGCACACCAGCACGGACATCGAGACGATATCCCCCAAAAAAGATAGTCAATCTGTGGAACGCAATGCTATGCGAAGCCGCGGGAGGGACGACCTCCGCGTCGTCCGCATTTCCACGTAGCGAGCGGGTTTATCCCGCGATAGAGCTGCCGCGTCGCGAGTAATGACGATCCTGCAAGGATGCGCGTTACAAGAGATCGGGTTGCTGTCCGTTGGGAAACTCAAGACCGATGATGTGCCAGCCTTTTTCGGTCAGGACTCTGCCTTGGGCGGTGCGTTGTAGGTAGCCCTCTTGAATTAAAAACGGCTCGTGGACTTCTTCGAGCGTGTGGGCCTCTTCGCCGACGGCAACTGCGACGGTGCCCAGGCCGACCGGTCCGCCGCGGTAGTTTTCGGCCATGATACGCATCATTTGCTTGTCCATTTCGTCAAGGCCGCGCTGATCGATCTCGAGCAGTTCAAGTGCCGCTGCGGCGCTGGCTTCGGTGATGACACCATCGCCACGCTGTTGTGCAAAATCGCGGCAGAAATTGATTAAGTTATTGGCAATCCGCGGCGTGCCGCGTGCACGGCGGGCGATCTCGGCGGCGCCGGCGGTCTCGAACTCGACTTCCAGCAGGCCGCAGGTGCGCTCGACGATGCCTTGCAGGGTCTTGTGATCGTAATAGCTGAGGCGTGACTGCAGGGTGAAGCGACTACGCAGGGGTGCGGTGAGCAGGCCCATGCGGGTGGTGGCGCCGAGTAGGGTGAAGCGGGGCAGATTCAGCCGCACGCTGCGGGCGTTGGGGCCTTGATCGATCATGATGTCGATGCGGAAGTCTTCCATCGCGGAGTAGAGATACTCTTCGACGGTTTTGGAGATACGGTGGATCTCGTCGATGAACAAGATGTCGCCTTCGCTGAGATTGGTGAGCAGGCCGGCGAGGTCGGCGGGCTTATCAATCACTGGGCCTGAGGTAATGCTCACTTGCCTGCCCATTTCGTGACCGAGGATGAGCGACAGGGTGGT
>JABJQI010000011.1 GCA_018663485.1 Opitutia bacterium | reverse complement strand
GCCATAATGCACATTTTAGACATTATGATCACAATGTCCTCCACTGAAGCCCGCACTAAATTTGGCGAATTTCTCGATAAAGGCAGCCACGAACCCATCATCGTAAAACGACAGAACCGCGCAGTGGGCGCCTTCATACCGATGCGCGACCTTGAAAAACTGCGTCAGATCCGACTCCAGGAATTGGATCAATCCGCCAAGGATCTTAGCAAAAAAGCCGCTGCAAATGGCCTAACCGAAGATGTCCTGAATCAGATTTTGGCAGAGGTGAATCCATCCTAGTGATCCTGCTAGATACTAATATCTTCGTCAGCTACTCGCTGAGTCGATCCAGTGCATTAGGGCAACGCGTCGCCGAAATACTGCGCCGTCATCCATACGCCTTCTCTGACAAGACCTTCGGCGAACTGACAGAAGTCGTCATGCGAGATAAGTTTGATCGCTATATCGGGCAACAAGCTCGGATCGAACTGCTAAGGCAGATCGCAACGAGAGCCGAATGGTTCAATCCATCCGAAAAAATCCATGATTGCCGAGATCCGAAGGATAATAAATTTCTGGATCTTGCTGTCGCTTGCCATGCAAATTTTCTCATTACAGGCGACGAAGACCTACTCACACTCAATCCGTTTCGCAAGACACGCATTCTCACCCTTTCCGAATTCGCATCCCTTCACCTAAAAGATGTCTAGCTCACTCGACAATCAACACTTCGACACCGTCATCATCGGCGCCGGCATGGCTGGTATGGCCGCAGGCATCCGCCTCGCATTGGCAGGCAAGAACGCCATCATCCTGGAGAAGCACAACGCCAGCGGCGGGCTCAACTCATTCTACAGTATCGAAGGGCGCAAATACGACGTCGGCCTGCACGCGATGACCAACTTTGTGCCGAAAGGCACCAAGGGCACCCCACTCACCAAGCTACTGCGCCAACTGCGCATCCCTTACGATGCCCTCGACCTCTGCCAGCAAAATGGCTCACGCATAGCCTTTCCCAGCTGCGATCTACAATTCAGCAACGATTTCGCCCTATTTGAAGCTGAAGTCGCCCGCGTCTTCCCCAAGCAGATTGACGGCTTCCGTGCTCTGGCCGAAGAAGTGCGTACGCTCGACGCCTTTAATCTCGGCGCGATTCCCACCTCCGCCCGCGCCGCGGTGCAGCGCCACATTTGCGACCCCCTACTCGAAGATATGATCTTCTGCCCCGTCATGTATTATGGCAGCGCTGAAGAGCACGACATGGACTACGGGCAATTTTGCATCATGTTCCGCTCGCTGTTCTTCGAAGGCTTCGCCCGACCATTCGACGGCGTGCGCGTGATCATTAAACTCTTACAGGACAAATATCGCTCACTCGGCGGTGTTCGAAAAATGAAGTGCGGCATCAAGCAGATCCATGCCAGCGGCAACAAAGCTAGCGCGGTCGAGCTCGACAACGGCGCCATCCTCACCGCCGACAAGATCATATCCACCGCCGGCGTGGTCGAAACCACCCGCATGTGCGCTGATCAGCCAGCCGACGCAGGCAGCGACAATATTGGCCAGCTTAGCTTTACTGAAACAATCACCGCACTCGACCAGCAACCCACCGACTTTGGCTGGGACGACACTATCATCTTTTTCAACACCCGCGAACGCTTCCATTACGCAGCTGTCAAAGACGAGCTAGTCGATCCCACCAGCGGCGTCATTTGCTTCCCCAACAACTATCAATACGGCCACGGTCGCCAACTCAACGAAGGCTTTTTGCGTATCACTGCAATGGCCAACCACGACAACTGGTGCGCCCTTAGTGACGCCGACTACCTCGCCCAAAAAGCGCATTGGTATCAGGAATTACAAAACGTCGCGCTCGGCATTCTACCCGCACCAAAGAACGGCCTCAATCTCGATGCCGCCCGCATCGCCAGCGACATGTTCACCCCGCGCACGGTGCGCAAATTCACCGGCCACCTTAACGGCGCAATCTACGGCGCACCGCACAAGTTCAAGGACGGCCGCACGCACTTGGATAACCTTTACCTCGCGGGTACCGACCAAGGCTTCCTCGGCATCATCGGCGCCATGCTCAGCGGCATCTCCATGGCCAACCTGCATGTGCTGCAGGGTGATTGAAAAGCCTCACCGACCTGTTGATGCACGAAATTACTGTTTAGCCATTTTCATTCAGATAAAAATCAAGCATCGCCGCGCATGTGTCATCAGGGGGGCGAGGAACATCATCGCGATCGCTCCAACAAGCCCACCCGTAGTGCGGTTCGGAAGGGCTTCAGAGATGTTGTTTTAGCGAGACCCACTTTAGCATAGTTAAATCCGGCTCAACAATGCATCGACTCGCTGGATCGAATCTGGATCGTCCAAACGGATCGGCGTAGCACCAGTCAGCTGTTTGACCAGCTCTTGCCCAGCAGTGGTGTTGCAAGTGATGCCACTGATCAGATCTGGCCTAAGGTCGCCAGCTTGGATAAATCCGTAGGCAGCGTAGGGATCGGAGGCGCACAGCACCGTAAACTTAATATGCGGGCGCAGCAGTTCGATGGCGGTCTCGCCGTTGTAGGGCTCCAACGGA
This sequence comes from Opitutia bacterium, assembly GCA_018663485.1. GTDB lineage: Bacteria > Verrucomicrobiota > Verrucomicrobiia > Opitutales > Coraliomargaritaceae > Lentimonas. The sequence goes on along the minus strand of JABJQI010000011.1, from coordinate 4,137 downwards.
GACGCCCCGGCTTCGATCACCGCAATGTCGACGTCCTCCTCGGCCATGTTGGACATGAGCCGGTGCATCACTTTAGTATATTTTTCTTTACTGCAAACGGTTGACGGCAACCCGCCGTCGGTAAAGTCGTAGATCACATCCGCGCCGGAGTCCTTCATCGTCAGTACATCACGATAACGACCGGCCCCAGTGAGCTTGGCGGCGAGGACGCGTTTACCCATTTTCTTCAGACGACGAATCAGAATGCGGGCCGAGTTGGTTTTACCAGCCGACATTGAACTACCCACGATCAATAGTACGGGAAGCGCAAAGTCTTTGCTCTTATCGAGCACCGCATAATCACCCATATTGCAGGTGTGACCGTGCTTAACGACGTGGCCGAGATACTTCAGCTTGATCGGGTATGCGGCATACGCAGAAATACTGGTGACTTGGCCAAAGATGCCCGCCCCGGTCAACAGCTGGAAGTTCAGATCCTGCCCAATGCTTCGCCAACTGCCAGTTAGCTCAAGCGTCGCATAACGATTGCCAAATGCCCCCAAAATGCGGTCGCCTTGAATGACTTGAATCATACGGCCACTGCGAACCTCGACCCAACTATTCGGCCCCGGCGAGTCGGTGACCTCGGCCACCGCGTAATCGGCATGCTGCCAATGTTCTCGATCCACAGGATTGATTTCGAATTCGCCAAATTTTGCGATTCTTCCTAGCGATGCGCGCACGATATTTTGCATACTATGTCCTCCTTTAAATGGATTGGGCTAGGTGCCATGATGAGCAGAGCCAGCAGAGCGGTTCGGTCGAACAGTTGATCGACAAAAATAAACTCATGGCGCGTGTGCGCACCATCGCCGACCGCACCTAGGCCGTCCAGCGTGGGCGTGAACTGGCTGATATTATTGCCGTCGCTGCCACCACCTGCCATACCCTCACCGAGCTCGAACCCGAGCGCTGCTGCGATGTCTTGGGCATGGCGATATAGCGCCATTGAGGCCGAGCTAGGCATCAGCGGTGGTCGGCGTAGTCCGCCTTTAATTTCCAAGTTTACCCCAGACGTCAGCGACTTGAGCTGATAAATAGCTGTATCGACCGCGACAGCATGTGCAGTGGTTGGCACACGTACATCCACTTCGCAAGAGCTGAAGGCCGCGACTGTATTTGCCCCAAGACCGCCGTCGATCTTCCCCACATTGACCGTCACGCCTTGAGCACGATCATTGAGGGCAAACAGACTCTGCACAACATGCGCGAGTTCAAGAATAGCACTTGCCCCGCTCTCTGGATCTAGGCCAGCGTGAGCGCCAATACCATGCGCTACGATGTCATAATGACCGACACCTTTACGAGCCGTTTTGAGCTTGCCCGCAATTCCCAATGCAGGCTCCATCACGTAGGCTCTATCAGCGACTCGAGCCAGTCGCCTAAGGCAGGACAAGGACTCTGGACTTCCGATCTCTTCGTCGGTGTTGACAAACAGCAGTGGTAAAAACGAAGGCCGCAGCTTCATTGCCTGCAAAGCCCGCAAGGCAAAAAGTGTATTGCAGAGGCCCGCTTTCATATCGAACACGCCGGGACCTTTCATCAGTCCGTGTTCGATCAAGACTGGGATCGCTTCAATCGTGGCGACGGGCCAAACCGTATCAATATGGCCAATGAGCAACTGTATACGCTGCTCCGACTCGCGCGCTCGGGGAACTGCGAGGAGCTGCCCGCCACTCTGCTTACCTCGCACAATTCGATAACGATAGCCCAAGGCATCTAACTCGCGGGCTAACATCTCCAACCCCTGCCGCGTGCGCAGCGGATCTTCAGTCGGAGTTTCTAGCTCAACTAGGCGGGTAAGAAATTCGAGTTGCTGATTTGCCGATTCGGCGACCTGAGCTCGAACACGCTGGGCCAAATCGGTCATCGTTGGAATCCTTTGGGAAAGGGAAAGCCCTGAGTATGACTGATGGTAGCGAATCTCCCTGGGGCGAGATAAGCCAGCAGAGGATGCTCCTCGATCATGTCCCCATCATCGCGATCCGTATCACGTAAAACGCCTGGCTTTGCCTGCGCGGCGACGATGCGACCGATAATCAGCGAATACTGGTCAAACCCGTCCACCATCCGATCGAGTTCGCACTCCAAATAAAGCGGGCAATTATCCACCACTGCACCCTTAACAAATTGGGCCGCTCGACTTGGAATCGCCGACAAATTAGGCTTCTCACAGCAATCGTTGCGAGACGAAGCTGCGATCGATGCCATCAACACTTGATCGGGCGGCGGGTAGCTGACAGTAAAGCATTTATCGCGCAGAACATTTTGAAATGTGCGATGCCGCGGGGTGCAAACAAAGCAAAACCAGTTGCCGTAACCAATCGGAGTGGCCATGTGTTTCGGGGCGAAATCGGCTGCGCCGTTGGTCTCTACTGTACCAATAATAACTAAGGGGTGCACAAAATACGTGCGCTCCCAAATCGAGTCGTCAGTCAAATTTAGCGTTACCCAGTCATCGGCATTACTCATCACTACAAGCCTTCCTTTCTATCAGATTGCTATTTGAGTTAATCTAATGCTTGAGGCCGTTATTTTCAATCCCGCGATCCAGAAACTGCCGACTGACTTGAGCTGAGACTCGTCCAACTACTGGGAAAATCTATTAATTGGACAGCATCACCCGGGAGGCCACACCATCGCGCGACCACCTAGCACATGCACGTGCATGTGCGGCACCGTCTCGCCACCGTCTACCCCGTTGTTGACCACGACGCGAAAGCCGCCTTGGAGCTTGAGCGACTTCGCTACTGAGGCGGCGGTCAATAAAAGATGCCCCATCAGCGCGGCGTCTTCAGGCTGCGCATCGGCGACACGGGGAATGACCTGCTTGGGAATCACTAGGAAATGAGTCGGCGCCTGCGGATCGATGTCATGGATAACAATGCATTGAGCATCTTCGTATTCGATCTGAGCAGGAATTTCGCGGGCAATGATTTTTTCGAATAATGTGCTCATGATAAAAACAGTAAGTAGAGTTTCGACGCAAAACGAGTCCGAAGGGCATTCAGTCCTACAGCACAACCACTTGCAGCTGTGAGCCACGCGTAGCCCAGGCGCAGCCGAGTCCGTCTATCCAGCCGCGGACACGGTCATATTGTTGTTGCCGTTTCTTTGTCCAGTAAGCGCCTTCAGGGCACACGGCTTGGCGTAGGCCTGTGACAAGAAGCAGCGCCGCGCGACGGCCCGCGAGCTTTTTCATCTCGGCAACAATAGCCTGCCGTATCCACAGAGGGCTGAAATTCTCGACTGTCGGCACATGCCAGTGGGCAAAAGCCAAAGCACTCTCTGCTTCCGCGCCGAAATGCAGACGCGCGAGACGGCTCGCACACTCTTCGAGCGAGACCTCGATCAAGCCGCCGTCTTGCTCCTGACTGAAAAAATCGAGTGCACGGCGAGCATGCTCAGCACGATCCGGCGCAGAGGCTCCGGTCCGAGCGAGTAATTCATTGAGTGTCCGCAGTTGTTCGACTGGGTCACTTTTTGCCATGCTCGGTCGATTGCTTGAGGTCGAGAATTTCCTGCGCGAGCTCGGTGAGGTCGCGAAAATCCTTATACACGGAGGCGTAGCGCACATAGGCAATCTGATCGAGATGCTTCAGCCGCTGCATCACACACTCACCGATCGCTTGGGATGGAATCTCGTGGTCGTATTCCTTTTCGAGCGAAGCAAGCACGTCCGCGATAAGCATTTCGATTTGCATAACATCAATCGGCCGCTTCTGCACGGCTTTCTTCAAGCCCCCAAGTAATTTAGCACGGTCGAAATCTTCGCGTCGACCATCACGCTTAACTACTTGCAGGTCGGCGTGCAGGACTTCTTCAATTGTGGTAAAGCGATAGCCACAATCGAGGCACTCGCGGCGACGACGAATCGAGGTTTCGTTTTTACCAGTTCGAGTATCGAGCACTTTCGTCTCAATCGAGGCACATTTTGGGCAACGCATATTTTAAGAAGACAGATGTCAGAATTTAGCAGACAGAAACTAGTAAATAATAGATCACGCTCCTACAAGTTTAGGAAATTTTCGAGCATCTTCATGCCCTCTTGCGTCGCAAGCGATTCGGGGTGAAATTGCACACCCCATACTGGCAGCT
>JABJQI010000012.1 GCA_018663485.1 Opitutia bacterium | reverse complement strand
TATCGGCCTGCCACCGCACCGCTCTTCTCTTTTAACTCACCAATTGGCGCCTGCGAAAAATGTAAGGGCTTCGGACGAATCATCGAGATCGATTATAACTTAGTCACTCCCGACAAGGGCTTATCAGTCGATGACGGTGCCATTCGTGCGTTTCAAGGAGCAGTCTATAGCGAAAGTCTACGCGACCTGCAGCGCGCAGCCAAAAAACACAAAATTCGTACCGACCTGCCATGGTCAAAACTGAGCAAAAAGGAAATCCTCTTTATATTAGAAGGCGAACCGAACTATAAAGAAAACCACAATCAGTGGTATGGCATTTATCGTTTTTTCGACTGGCTCAAGAGTAAAATCTACAAGATGCACGTCCGTGTATTTCTCTCGAAGTTCAGGAGCTATTCGCGTTGCCCTGACTGCGACGGTTCACGCCTTAAATCCGAAGCACTCAACTGGAAATGGAACGATCACACCTTACCCGACCTTTACCAAAAAAGTGTTAGCGAGTTACTCACGTTACTAAAAGGCAACGCTCCGTCTTTGCCACATTCAACTCAGGGTAGCAATGACGGAGCATTGCCCTCGACTGATCACACTGCACTTAGCGAAATCATCAGCCGGCTGTCCTTCCTCGACCATGTCGGTCTTGGCTATCTGACGCTCGACCGCACCTCCCGCACCCTTTCAGGCGGCGAGACCATGCGAGTCAACCTCACCTCCTGTCTCGGCTCATCTCTGGTAGACACACTCTTCGTGCTCGATGAACCATCCGTTGGTTTGCATGCCCGCGATATGGATCGCCTAATCTCGATTTTACGCCGACTCACCGCTCAAGGTAACACAGTGGTCGTGGTCGAGCACGATGAAGCCGTCATGCGTGCCGCCGACAACTTGATTGAAATCGGGCCAAGGCCCGGCATTCACGGCGGACAACTCATTTTCAACGGCAATTATAATCGTATCCTACTTTCGGATACAACTACCGGACGATTTCTCTCTGGGCGCGAAACCATCGATCCACCCAAAAAACTTCGCAACACAAAGAAAGGCCCTAAACTCTCGATCTACGGGGGGAGCAAGCACAACCTCAAGGAAGTTGACCTGCACATTCCGCAGCAAGCTTTCGTCTGCCTGAGCGGCGTCTCTGGATCTGGAAAAAGCACACTACTCAACAACGTAATCTATCAAAATCTACTCGCGCGAAAAGGGCTGGTTACCGACGACCCCGCTACGATTAAAGATATCGACTCCACCTTACCGCTTTCCGATGTCGTGCTCATCGATCAGAGTCCCGTTAGTAAAACACCACGATCCAACCCAGCTAGCTATTCCGATGCGTGGACTGAAATTCGCAAATTATTTGCAAAACTTGAGTCCGCTCAATCAGCGGGCATGATGCCCGGGCATTTCTCTTTCAACAGCGGTGACGGTCGCTGTGTCAACTGTTCGGGGCTTGGCTACGAACGTATCGAGATGCAATTTGTATCCGATCTCTTCGTACCCTGCCAGAGCTGCGAGGGGCAACGCTTCAAACCCGAAGTTTTGGAAATTCAATTCAACGCTCTCAGTATCACCGAAATCCTCGAACTGGATGTCGATGACGCAGTGGTTTTTTTCGCAGACTACCCGAAAATCACTAGTTGCCTCACTCCAATGATCGATGTCGGGCTTGGTTACCTAAAACTCGGGCAACCCCTCAACACACTCTCGGGCGGCGAATCCCAACGCCTTAAACTGATCCGCTACCTCGGAAAGATTGCCGAAAAGTCTGGGCATGCGCTCATTCTAATCGACGAACCCACCACAGGCCTACACCGCGCCGACGTCAAACGCCTGATCGGCGTCTTGCAAGGCCTAGTCAATGCGGGTCACTCGCTCATTGTTATTGAGCACAATATCGACATACTTAAAATTGCCGATTGGATCATCGAAATCGGCCCCGAGGCTGGTAACGGCGGCGGTCAAATCGTCGCACAAGGCAAACCATCTTACATCGCAAAAACCAAGTGCGAAACTGCCGCTTACCTGCGCGATGCTCTGGCAGAGGCTAGCTCGGAAACGTCCGCCAAGCTCAAAGCAGCCGAACCAAAGTCCACTGACAACGCTCCTCCTCATTCTCTCACCGTCCGAGGTGCCCGCGAGCACAACCTAAAAAACATCTCCTGCGAGATTCCGCACAATAAGATCAGCGTCATCACTGGCGTTTCAGGTTCTGGCAAATCATCCCTCGCCTTCGACATCATATTTGCCGAAGGTCAACGGCGCTTCATGGAATCGATGTCTGCGTATGCGCGCCAATTTGTGGAGCAATTGCCACGTGCCGATGTCGATGAGCTGCACGGCATCGCGCCCACCGTCGCGATTGAGCAACGCGTCACTAAAGGCACGCGCAAATCGACCGTCGCCACAATTACCGAGGTCGCTCAACACCTACGCTTGCTGTATGCACGAATCGGCATTCAACATTCTCCTAGCTCAGGCGAAGCTGTGATCAGTCAGAGCGAAGGCGCACTACTGAAGCGCCTTAAAACAATCCTCGCCGAATCCAACGCAAAGCAACTCCATCTCTGCGCTCAACTTGTGCGCGGGCGCAAAGGCCACCATCAACCCCTCGCAGACTGGGCCAGTGACCACGGCTATGCGACCTTGCGTATCGACGGCCAGCTCGTGCCCATCAGTCAGTTCCAAAAGCTAGATCGCTATAGTGAGCACGATATCGAGCTCGTCATCGCCGACCTCAATGGAGGGAAACGCTCCGTCGTTTCCGCTAAGGCAGAGGGCGGCAATGACAGAGCATTGCCCTCCGCACTCAAAGATGCTCTCAAGCTCGGCAAAGGCACCGCCTTCTTGCTCAACTCAAAAAACGAGATCGTATCTTGGCTCTCCACGAAACGCACCGACCCCATCACTGGCGAAGCCTTCCCCGAGCTAGATCCGAAAAACTTCTCATGGAATAGCGCACGTGGCTGGTGCTCGAGCTGCCGCGGCTATGGCCAAATCTTTGACTGGATGAGTAAAGACGAAGCCGCCGCCATCGATGTACCCGACGGCGTCGAAGACGGCGACACCTGCCCAGATTGTAATGGGGCACGCCTCAATCCACTCAGTCGCGCCGTCAAGCTCCCCCTTAAAACCTCAAACGTCCAACAACGTTTAACCAACAACGCTGTCAGTCTCCCAGACTTGCTGGCACTCACACCCAACGAATTAGTCGACACGCTAAAGCGCGTAAAAATCGACAAGCGCAGCGGGCCCGTACTTGACGAACTTCTGCCTGAAATTGAAGAGCGGCTGCGCTTTATGGATCGCGTTGGCCTCAACTACCTAGGCCTCGATCGCGCCACTGCCACACTCTCAGGCGGTGAGGCGCAACGCATCCGACTCGCCGCTCAACTCGGTTCCAACCTTTCTGGCGTTCTCTATGTACTGGATGAGCCATCCATCGGCCTCCACGCGCGCGACAACCAACAACTGATCACCGCCCTGGAACAACTCCGCGACCGTGGCAATACCCTCCTCATCGTCGAACACGACGAGGACACCATGAAACACGCCGATCAAATCATCGACATCGGCCCAGCCGCAGGCATCCACGGCGGCGAAATAGTCGCCTGCGGCACGCTGGCACAACTGCGTAAAAATAAGGCATCGATCACCGGCAAATACTTACGTAAGAGTATGACGCACCCCTTACGCGGGGCATGTCGTGAACTCCCCGCGCAATGGAGTCCTCGCAAAAAAAAGAGCAACGAGCAATGGATCAGTCTAGAAGGCGCAGCCTTGCGTAACCTCAAGGGCTTCGATGTACAAAT
>JABJQI010000013.1 GCA_018663485.1 Opitutia bacterium | reverse complement strand
GATCGCAGTCGTTGTAGTTGTTTTACCGTGGTCAATGTGGCCAATAGTGCCGACGTTGACGTGTGGTTTAGTTCTTTCGAATGTTTCCTTAGCCATGATTGATGTGATTTAGTGTTAAGAGATTGTGATTATATTATTACTGGAGCCCTCGAGCGGAATCGAACCGCCGACCTCATCCTTACCAAGGATGCGCTCTACCACTGAGCTACAAGGGCACATTAGCAAAGACTATGAAAAGAGCTATTTCACCTCCCACACGGACAGCGTGGAAAATGAAAGTCCGCGAAAATGCTCCCCACTACCAGACCCGTCAACACTTAATTCAAAAAAAACAGCACTACTTTTAAGCCGCTTATTTACAGGTATTTCGCCCACCCCAAAGCCGCCAAAAGCCGCTCACCAGTAGGCAGGTCATCACAGCGACCAAAATTACAGAAGGCCCACTCGGCAGAGATAGCGAAAACTTAGCCCCAATCCCACAAAACGAAGGCAATATTGAGTGAAATCGCCACAAACGGCATGTGCCACAAGCGCCGCGCACTGATTGCCGCAATCGCTGGCGGCAGATTCAACAGTGAGGCCACAAGAACCAGTCTCTCTAACAAGCGAGCCCCCAGCAACATTCACAAAACTACCCACCCAACCATTGCAGGTCGTCCTAGCGCTGCATCAATTCAGATGCATCCGATTGACTTATTACGGATTCTCTAAGTCCCGACAAGGGATTCGGGCAACATGTGTAGCGAAGTTGGTAACCGCCTTCAGCCGAACTACTGCCCCAACCCGAATGCAGTATGCACCACACGTGTGGCCTCTTCTGCATCCTTCGGATCGATACCGACCGAGATCTTAATTTCCGAAGTGCTGACCAGCTGGATATTAATGCTCGCAACGGCAAGTGCATCAAAGAGCTTAGCAGCGACACCAGAGTGCGAGCGCATGCCGACGCCGACCACCGACACCTTAGCAATATCGTTGGCCTCAAACAGCTTGCCGCTAGCTTCGTCTGGGAATGACTCCGTAACGACCTTCTCGGCGCGATAAATATCTTCACGCGGCACAGTGAAAGTCATGTTCGCCTTACCATCGCGACCGATATTTTGTACGATCATATCGACGCTGATATTTGCATCCGCCAAGGCTTTAAAAAGCTTGGCAGCGGTGCCCGGGCGATCCGGCAAATCGCTAGCAACGATCTTGGCCTGATTTTTATCTAGTGCGACACCGCTCACGACGACGTCTTCCATGGAGGCTGCTTCTTCTTTCACGATAGTTCCGGGGTTGTTGTTAAAACTGGAGCGGACTTCAAATATGACATTAAACTTTTGCGCAAACTCGACGGCGCGATTTTGCATGACTTTCGAACCGCTGCTGGCGAGTTCGAGCATTTCTTCGTAGGAAATTTCATCGAGCTTGGTCGCATTAGGTACGAGACGCGGGTCAGCAGTGTAAACACCATCTACATCAGTGCAGATCTGACAAAGGTCCGCTTTCAGCGCGGCCGCGATCGCAATGGCACTGAGATCAGAGCCGCCACGACCGAGCGTAGTGATTTGACCATCGGCTGATTGACCTTGAAAGCCAGCTAGAATCACCACCTTACCCGCATCTAATTGTGCTTTAACATCGCCCCCCGAAATGCTAGTGATTCGCGCACGCGTGTGCTCCGGATCAGTCAAAATACCTGCCTGCGCGCCGGTGCGAGAAACTGCTGGCACATCTAAGGCATGCAGCGCCATCGCAGTTAGAGCGATGGTCTCCTGCTCGCCGACGGTGAGAAGCATGTCCATCTCACGTTCATCTGGCATCGGATTGAGCGCCCTCGCACGAGCGATCAAATCGTTGGTCACCCCGGAACGAGCCGACACCACTACAATCACTTGATTGCCAGCATCACGTGTTTCCTTAACCCGACGGGCCACATTCTTAATGCGATCGACATCGCCAACCGATGTGCCGCCATATTTTTGAACGATGAGTGCCATTTTTTGAAAAACTGAAAATTAGAAAAGCTGAAAGCTGAAAAATCTGTTCCGAGGAACGACGTGACGACAAGACCGAGCGCGGAGCGAACCGGAACAAGTAAAGAGTGAAAGACAGCCTAAGCGAATACTAGCGATGACAAGTTTCAAGACCAGACTTTCGCCCTTGATCGAGAAATACCGACCCAAAGCAGGCTCACCTCGACACAAAAGCTGGTTAAATCGACAGATCCTGGCAAAGTCATACAATCTAAATGCTAACGCTACTCAACGCTCAGGTCTGATCGCAAACCTACCTTCCACGCCTGACTAATAGCTCGGGTCGAAAATACGGAAACTGACCGGCGCCTCAACGACCACGGACTCTGCAGTCAACGCCGCCTTCGCCGCGGCCACTGCGGTCTCATTGCTTTCATGCGACGTCAGCATGATCAGAGCATTGCCATCAGCCAACTCCTTCTGATTCACGGTTGCAAAACTGATATGGTGCTCAGCTAGAATGTTCGAGATTTTCGCCAACACGCCCTCTTCATCCTTCACATGGATGCGGAAATAGTAGCGACCAGCAAGATCCGCAGGAGCCGCCAATTCGAGCCCATCGGCAAGCTGACGATACAGATCCTCATCCTCTTCCGAGATCACTGGCTTCGGAGCGCCCTGAATCATCGAAACCGCATCGGCGATATCACTGATCACCGAACTAGATGTCGCATCTTGCCCAGCACCACGCCCAATCAGGACAGTCGTGCCGACCACATCGCCCGTCACGCTGACGCCGTTGTAAACTTCGTCGACACCTGCGATCACTTCGCTCTTCGCGATCAACGCAGGATGCAAGCGCACGGACAATTTATTCGCCTCAAAGTCACGAGCAATCACAGCGAGCAGCTTGATCTTATAGCCCAGCTCGCCGGCGATTTCGATATCGGTGCCAGAGATTTCACGGATACCTTCGCAAATAATCTCGTCGCGCTTCACCCACTTCCCATGAGCGAGATACGCGAGGATCACAGCTTTGTGGGCCGCATCGATCCCGTCGAGGTCGAGTGCCTCATCCGCTTCGACATAACCGAGCTGTCGTGCATCACCAAGCGTCTCGTCAAAGCTCAGCCCCTCACGCACCATGCGTGTAAGGATGTAATTCGAAGTGCCGTTTAAGATACCGAAGATCAGATTAAAGCGATTCGCCACCAAGGCCTCACGAATCGTCTTGATGATCGGAATACCACCCGCAACCGATGCTTCGTAAAAATAGTGTCCGCCATTCTCATGCGCGATCTTGAATAGCTCTTCGCCATGCTCGCAGACCAGCGCCTTATTCGCAGTGACCACAATCTTACCTTGCTTCAGCGCACGGCGGGTCAACTCCAGTGCCTCGCCAGTGCCGCCCATCATCTCGCAGACGATGTCGATCTCGGCATTATCGATTACGCGGGATGGATCATCCGAATAGCGCTCCGCTGGCACTGCCACCTCGCGCGTGGTGGAAAGGTTTTTCACTACCACTTCAGTGATATCAAGTTGAGCGCCGAGGCGAAACTCCAGCGCTTGACGGTTTTTCTCGATATTTTTCCAGACGCCCTGACCGACGACGCCGAAACCAAGAAGACCGATACGAATGATGCGTTTTTGAGACATAGTGAGAGTAATAGTAAGGATTTAGCGGATTCGATCGAAGAGCAATTGGGGGCGCACCGCGATGTGCGAAACAATCCAGACAATATGAGGCCCAGTAAGTTTCAAGTGTGAAACAGACATTGTTACACCATCTCCGGCAGACCTCCGTCCTGTCTGTCGGGGTGTGAAACAGACATTGCTACGCTATCTCCAGCGACCTCCATCCAGTCTGTCACGGCTCTAGAATAAAAACAGGCAGACGTAGCTCTTCCGGAGATGGCATAGCAAATGCCTGTGTCACGATGAACTCATCATAACTGCTGCAAATCCTCGATGAACACCCGCGTCTCGTTTTCCGACCTAGGAAGGAAGTAAGCCGAGACGACTCCCAACTCCACACGAACGATGACGAGGCCCCGCCCTTCGACTTCGAACGAACCATCCTCTGCGACAAAGGCCGCCCCCAGCAGATTCTCCGAAGTATCCATAATCAAGTCATTCGCATACGATGCGACATAAGTATCCCAATCAGTTGGTTCCGCAGGCGTGGATGCGCCGTCGGCTTGCGCCTTAAGGTAGCGGTTCTTCGCTGCGACATTCTCTTTCGCCAGCTCGACATAGGAATTGTAATGCTGCTGCACTGCTTTCAACCAATCGAGCGTCACGTCAATTTGCTGAAAACCCTCATCATCCAGCCCGTTTGAGCGCGCAACCAGCGCCTTATTATCCGCCGTCATCTTATCTCCGATAAACGTCAAGCCACGCTCTAAATTGTCCCATTTGATCGAGGCAAACAGATACTTATACTCTTTGAACAGCGCTGAATCGCTCTGGTATTTACGCAAACGATTGTTTCCCAGATCGACATCTTCGACACGGATTGGAGGAAACTGCGCACGCAACGTCCCCAGTGAGGCTTCCAGCTTCATCGCATCGACGGGCGACATGCCCTCAATGGCACTCACAGCGTCGGGATTTTCAACACGACCGGTGATTTTGAATTCAAACAACTCGCGCTGGCGCAAGAGTCGCTCACGCGCGACATCGCTTAGAGCCGAGACGATCAAGACCTCCGAAGCACTGATACTCTCAAGGGGCAAGCCGTCGAAGCGCAACACGCCGGACGTCTTTGACACAGGCTTAGGAGCCTTAACTTCGGGCTTCACTGCGGCCGTCGGTTCAGGCGGAGCATCCGAACACGCGCCCAAGAGAAACAGAGAAAATAAAGCAGACGAAAAAGCGAATAAACGTAATAGCATAACGCGACGGACAAAAACTAACCCCCTAAAGCTCGTCAACTAATTGCCACCAACTCGGTCTATTTCTTAAAGCTGCTTTCAGTGCCCTGAAACATGCGAGCAATATTGGAGCGGTGCCGCACCACGATCAGCACGCCCAGCACCACACCCAGCGTCAATCGAGGGTCTCCCGCGCCATAGAGATAGTAGGCACTGACCGGCAAACTCACGGCAAACAAGATCGAAGCAAGTGCAACCATGCGGACCGTGAAGAAGATCGCAGCCCAAACGGCCACACCGATAAACAAAGCTGGCCACATAATCGCCACCAAGCCGCCCATGGTCGTGGCAACGCCTTTGCCACCTTTAAATTTCAAGAACACTGAGAAGCTATGCCCAATGATCGAAGCAATCAGCCCAATGATGCCGAGCTTCAGCCCCGCTTCGCCGAGCCACAGCAACGGCCAACCCGCCGCGACGAACCCTTTGAGCGCGTCACAGGCAAAGACAATATTGCCATATTTCGAACCGAGCGCACGCGTCACATTCGTCGCTCCCGGATTGCCGCTGCCATACTTAAGAATATCGACCCCCTGGCTACGGGCGACGATCACAGCAAAACTAATGGCGCCGAGCAAATAGCCGACGATGGAAACGAGCGTGATGTTGAGAGATGTCATATTCGATAGAAACGATGGAGCATTCGTGATGTAATGGAGTGAGGCCGCCCCGCCACCTATTGGTTGACGTGGGCGAGTCGCCCACACTTTCATAATAACTGCGCATAGGGCTTTACGCCAGGATCACACGCATTGAGAAGTTAGAAGCAAAAAACTAAAAAAGGGACCCCATAAAAAACCGCAGAGCGCGCGATGGCAACAGAGAATCCATCTCCGCTCCCGGCGCGCGCTCTGCGGCTTAAAATAATTCCTTAGAGGCTGATCACGCGATACTTGTCGATTGCAACATGCTCCGCGATCTTCTTGGCAGCAACCTCGGAAGGTGCGCTATCAAGTTCGAAGACGCTGACTGCAAAACCTTCGCCTTGACCGCGACTAAGCGACATATTGGCGATATTTACATTGTCTTCGCCAAGTGTCACCCCGATGAAACCGACGATACCAGGAACGTCCTGGTTCTTCAGCACTAGGAGTGTCGCATCAGTGTTCACCTCGACGCCATGCCCATCGATAGTGACGATGCGTGGCGTCTGATTTTTACCAACCAATGTGCCACCGATCGTGCGAACCTTGCCGCTTTTGCTAGTGACTTGAACTTCGACTAGTTCAGTGAATTCAGCATGTGCCGAGCTCTTCACCTGCTCCGTTTCGATGCCCAAGCGAGCGATCTTCTTCGGCGCATTGACGTCGTTGACGTTATCGGAAATTTCGCGAAGGTAGCCGCGCTGGATCGCGTAGCTGAGAGGCAATGTGTCGAGTTCAGTAATCTTACCGAAGTAGCGCATCGTGATCTTCTCGACGCCTTCCGGTGCAAGTTGCTGTGAGAATGTGCCGAGCTTTTCGCCAAGTGTCAGGTAAGGAGCGATCTGCGCCAGTGCCTTCGGGTCGAGCGATGGCATGTTGAGCGCATTGCGAACCATCTCACCCTTGAGGGCTTCGATCATTTGCTTCGCCACGTCGATGCCGACATTCTCCTGAGCTTCTTGAGTGGAAGCACCGAGGTGTGGAGTGAGCACTAGATTCTTGATCTGGCGAAGCGGGCTATCTTCTGCCGGCGGCTCGTCTTCGTAAACGTCAAGACCAGCGGCGGCGACTTTGCCTGAGTTCAGAGCTTCGATCAGCGCAGCTTCTTCGATGATACCACCACGCGCGCAATTGAAGACGCGGACGCCATCCTTCATGCGGCCGAATGCATCGGCGTTGAGCATGTGCTTAGTATCCGCAGTGAGCGGCATGTGTGTTGTGATGTAGTCTGCATGCTCGATCACTTCGTCGAGTGTAGAAAGCTTCACGCCGAGTGTATTCGCGCGGGATTCAGTCAAGTACGGGTCATAGCCGAGAACGGTCATGTTGAAAGCCTGTGCGCGCTTGGCGACTTCGGCTCCGATGCGGCCCATGCCGAGCACGCCGAGTGTCTTGCCGTTGAGCTCAGAACCGGTGTAGAGCTTACGATCCCAGCGGCCTGCTGTCATACTGGCAGAAGCCTGCACGATCGGGCGAGTGCCAGCTAGCATGTGCGTGAAAGTGAGCTCCGCAGTGGCCAGCGTGTTACCAGTCGGCGTATTCATCACGATCACACCGCCGTCTGTGGCTGCTTCGATGTCGATATTATCGACACCGACGCCCGCACGACCGACGACTTTGAGCTTCGGCGCGGCTGCGACGACCTCAGCAGTCACTCGCGTATCAGAGCGCAATGCAATCGCATCGACGTCCTTAACGATTTCAAGGAGCTGCTCAGGAGTGGAGCCATAAGCCTCGATTACTTCAAAACCTTCTTCAGATTTGAACAAATCAACACCAATGGGAGAGATACGGTCTGCGATTAGAATTTTCATAGGAAAGCGGAGCAGTAAATTTCACCACCACCGAATTGCAACGAAAAGAAGCACTTCGGCGCATGTTCTTTTTAAGAAAGCCCATCATAGCGTCATCCAACTGTCACATATTTACGATTGAATCAGCCTAAAGCATCTGCGATCGGTGCCACTACAAAGATTTTACCCCAAAGCAATAGCACACAATTAAAGCCACTAAAAGTCGCAATTCACGTTGTCAGAGCCGCTTAAACGCTTAACGTTTAAATTAGTTATGAGTCGCATACTAAAGCCTATTCTTTATGTAAAAGCCGACTGCCCATGGTGCCGGCAAGCACTCTCCTTTTTAAACTCACAAGGCGTCGACCTCGATCTACGCGACGTGGACGAAAATGCAAAAGATATGGATGCGATGGTTTCCATCAGCGGCCAGACCAATGCACCGACCTTTGAATATGGCGACTTTATCGTAGCGGACTTTTCAGTCGATGAATTCCTCGCCGAACTCAACGAGTTCCCCGAAGTCCGGCATAACCTGGGCATCAGTGACAGCGAGAACTAGCTACCAGAGCGCCACATCGGTGGAACTCGCTACAGAGACACGAAAATACACCGTATTCACTGGGGCTCCTGAGCAGTGAAGCAGGCATGCCTGCTTGTGCCAGCAGAGCTAGTGGCTTCCTTTAGGTTCATCCATCGAATAGTGAGTAAAGGAGATAGGACGACTCGCCCTCATTTACAGTAACACAGCAGCAATGTGGGCGAGTCGCCCACATTGCTGCTGGCAACTCAATCGCCTGTTCTTAAAAGCACACTTGCAATCTTGATGGACCGGGAAGACAAACGATGCATACTAAGAAGAAACCGAATGAGTGCCGGCGTGAGCCGAAAGGCATCGGACCCAAGAGACTGGCAGCGCCAATTAGCGAAAAAACATCGTACCTAGACGGACGTGACGGCACGCAATGTGCCAAGCAAGCGATTAGAATTGCCCCCTTCAAGCATAACGACACCTTTACTGCCGTCTCATGAAGTCTCTTATATATACTAACGAATTCCCTCCCCACATTTACGGCGGCGCTGGTGTCCATGTGGACTACCTCACCCGTGAACTGTCTGAGTTAATAGACGTCGACGTGCGTTGCTTCGGCGATCAAAACGCCACAGGGTCAACTCTAACCACCAAAGGCTACCAAGTTGATAAGAGCGGCTACACCTGCCCAGAAAAATTACAAAGCGTGTTCGCCTGCCTCCAGCAAAGTCTCGATTTCAACACCGATGGCAACGATTCCGACATCGTTCACTGCCACACTTGGTACACCCACATGGCTGGCATCCTCACTAAGCTCAACTACGGCATCCCGCTCGTCGTCACCGCGCATTCACTAGAGCCGCTGCGCCCATGGAAGCGTGAACAGCTCGGCGGTGGCTATGACTGCAGCAGCTGGGTCGAAAAGACCGCGATTGAAATGGCCGACGCGGTGGTCTGCGTATCTGAAGGCACCAAGGCCGACGTGATGCAGCACTTTAACGTCGATCCCGCTAAACTACACATCATCTACAACGGCATCGATCCGACCGAATATTACAAGCAAGACGCGACCGAAGCACTCGATCGCTTCGGTATCGATAAAGACCAACCTTACTTGCTATTCGTTGGTCGTATTACCCGCCAAAAAGGCATCATTCATCTCGTCGAAGCGATCAAGCACATGCACCCGAGCTTCCAGATCGTGCTCTGCGCCGGTGCTCCCGACACGCCTGAGATCGCAGCGGAAATGAAAACCGCCATCAGCGCCGCCACGCAAGCGCGCGACGGCATCTTCTGGATCGACGAAATGGTCGATAAGCCAACCGTCATCAAACTCTATTCCGGCGCAGCCGTTTTTTGCTGCCCGTCCGTTTACGAGCCCTTTGGCATCATCAATCTCGAAGCCATGGCCTGCGAAACGCCGGTCGTCGGTTCAGCCATCGGCGGCATCCCCGAAGTCGTCGTGCATGATGAGACTGGCTATCTCGTGCCCCTCGCGCAGAGTCACGACAGCCCGTTCAGTCCACTCAATCCCGAAGCCTTCGCCAAGGATCTCGCACATCAAGTTAACCGACTGATGGAAAACCCAGAGCGCCGCGAAGCATTCGGCAAGGCTGGCCGCCAACGCGCGATCGAGCACTTCAGCTGGACCTCCATCGCCCAACAAACGCAGGTACTCTACCAAGACCTGATTCAACAGAAATAACCTCCGCACAAGACGAACCTTTCCACCTTTTTCCTTCAACTGCCCAGAGGGCACCCGTTTAACTCACCTCTGCGGAGCCAGCTCAGCAGACCTCACTAACCATCTACGCGCGACTCGCGCTACGTCTTGCCTTCCCACTTTCCCATGAGTTTGCTTAAACAATTTAAAGGGCGCAACCGCGTCATTATCGATACCCTAACCCCTGCACTCGAAGCAGAGAAATATCCACTCAAACGCGTCATCGGCGACGCCCAAGAGTTCCGCGCACATGCCTTCACCGATAGTCACGACATTATTACTGTCGATTTCTGTCATCGCCGTAAAGGTGCTAAAGAATGGGTCAGAAACGCAATGCACGAAGCCGGCAACGACGAGTGGAGCTACAATTTACAGCCTTGGGAAATCGGGCTATATGAATATTGCGTGATGTCAGCCGTCGATCACTTCGGCTCATGGCGACACGGCTTCGCCCGCAAGCTCGAGGACGGCCAATCAGCTGACGTCGAGTTAGCCATCGGCGGCGACATCGTACTCGAAGCGGCCAAGCGTGCCAAGGGCGACGACAAGGTCCGTCTTAAAGAATTTGGTAACACCCTCAAGGATTCCGATCGCATCGACCGTGAACGCATCGACGCCGCGCACAGTGAAGAACTACGCGGGCTGGTTTCCCGTTGCTTCGACGCCAAACTTGCCACGCAATCGCCGATCCACCTACTCATGGTGGAGCGCAAGCTAGCGGCTTTCAGCACCTGGTACGAATACTTCCCCCGCTCGTGCGGACCAGATGCCGAAACCCACGGCACCTTCGAAGACGCGAAAAGCCGCCTGCTCGAAATCGATCGGATGGGCTTTAACATCGTCTACTTCCCGCCGATCCATCCGATCGGCCAGGCCTTCCGCAAGGGCAAGAACAACACGCTCACAGCATCAGAAAGCGACGTGGGCAGCCCCTGGGCAATCGGCGCAAAATCCGGCGGGCACAAAGACATCTTGACCGAACTCGGCAGTCTGGATGATTTCAAATCATTCATCACCGCCGCCGCGGACTATGAAATCGAAGTCGCAATGGACATCGCTTTCCAATGCTCCCCCGAACACCCGTGGGTCAAAGAGCAGCCGCAATGGTTTAAATGGCGCCCTGATGGCACCTGCCAATACGCAGAGAACCCACCCAAAAAATATCAAGACATCGTGCCAATCAATTTCGAAAGCGACGATTGGGAAAACCTCTGGTTGGAACTAAAGTCGGTATTTGATTACTGGATAGAGGCAGGCGTTAAAGTTTTTCGGGTGGACAACCCGCACACAAAATCCTTCCCATTTTGGAACTGGTGTATTCTAGAGATTAAAACGGCGCACCCCGAAGTCATC
The DNA here is from genome assembly GCA_018663485.1 of Opitutia bacterium. Classification (GTDB taxonomy): domain Bacteria; phylum Verrucomicrobiota; class Verrucomicrobiia; order Opitutales; family Coraliomargaritaceae; genus Lentimonas. The sequence continues at coordinate 280 of JABJQI010000013.1, read as the reverse complement.
TTCCTCGCGGAGGCCTTCACTCGCCCGAAGCGTAAATACAACTTGGCCAAAGCTGGGTTCACCCACGGCTACACCTATTTCACCTGGCGCAACACGCCCTCTGAGATGCGTGAATACCTCACCGAGCTCACTCAGTCCGAGACCAAGGACTATTTCTGGCCCAACTTCTGGCCGAACACGCCGGACATCCTGCACGACGACCTACAGGTCAATAGCCGCGCCGCTTATTTAGGTCGCTACGTGTTAGCAGCCACACTCTCGTCCAATATCGGCATCTACG
>JABJQI010000098.1 GCA_018663485.1 Opitutia bacterium | reverse complement strand
GCTGGATCGCAGTGAGCACGTTCGGGTAATCGTCGTTCTGGGTTAGTATGATGACTTCGGTAGCGGGCATCATTTGCTTCAGTTCGATCAGGGCATCCAGTCCGGAGATGCCCGGTAAGTTGATGTCGAGCAAGATGCAGTCGGGTGCTGCGGGGGCGGCATGTCGAAAAGCTTCGAAGGAGCCGTATCCGTCGGAATACTCGACGCCATCGAGCAGCGCCAACGCCTGTTTGAGCGAGTTCAGATAGTTCTGGTTGTCTTCGATGATGAGGATGCGGATGGAGTCTGTCATTTTTTATGCCGTCGTTTTTTTGGGATCGTGAGTCGGATGATGGTGCCTCCGTTTTTAGGGGCGTCAAAAGAGAGGTGCGCGTGCAGTTTTTTGGCACGCTTGGTGAGGTGGACGGGGGGAAGGGAGCTGTCCTGTAATCCTTGTCCGTTGTCAGTGATTTCTAGGTGGAGCTGTTTCGGATCGGCGTGGGTGCGTATGTCGACACGGGTCGCGTGGGCGTGTTTGACGATGTTGTGCAGTGCCTCTTTGAGGAACAGCACGAGTTCCCACTTTTCTGTTGGGGTGAGGGCGTTGAATTGTTCAGGTGCGCCGAAGTCCGCGCTTGTCCGCATGCCAGGCAGCATCTGACGCTCCACACGACGGAATTGGCCGATCAGGTTGCTTTCGACGCCTTGCTTTTCGAGGAAGCGGGAGAGCAGGCGAATTTCGGTCGCAGTTTCCTGAGCGACGCGGGTGATGTCGTCGTTGAGTTGACGTGCTTGAGGCGAGCTGAGTTGGTCGGTGTGGGTGAGCATTTCCGAGGAGAGCGCGATGCTGGAGAGGTTAGCCCCGACCTCGTCGTGCAGGCTGGCGCCGATTTTTTCGCGCAGTTTCCGGAGGTTGCGCCGATGGCGGTTGCGGATGAGCAATGCAATCAACAGGGCCGCGATGAGCGCAGTCAGTAGCGCACCTTTTAGATATTGCATCAGGCGTCGCTGTTTCTCGGCCCAGCCTTGTTGTAGGAGGAGTAAGTCGTCCTTTTTGCGTTCAAGCATCGCCCGGCGATGTAGCTTAAGCAGCCACTCTTTATAGGGCATGATGATGCCGCTAGAGGTAAGTCCGTTTGTCAAATGTTGAAGTTTGTCTGGCTCCTCAGCGGGTAGCAAAGGTTGGACTCCGGCTAAAACGTTGGTTCCGTTTTGAAAGAGTTCAATTTCCGAGAGCCCCAGTGCCTCTCTGCCTGTGCGCGGATCCTGTTGCCCTTCGCTCATTTCGAGCCAGACGTAGCGTCCGGATGTTTGCTTGAGGTCGCGCATTAATGGAGCGGATCCAATCTGATGCGCCGTGTTGATATTCAGGACGACCTGAGCAGCCTTTGGATCTGGCTGGTTGCCGATGCGCAGGGTGATGTTGCGCGGGAAGCCGACCCCCATTGCGTAGATGTGAGAGAACTGCGGGGAGCGGTCGACGGGATAGAGTCGGATTTCATCCAAGGTGCAGACACGACCGAGGTCGAACTGCAGCTGAGATTCTCCTTTAACTTCGTCGATAAATTCGTGATCCGGCGACGAAACTTCTTTTGGGTTGATCGGGGGGAAATAGCTGTAGCCGTCCACGGCATAGCTCGGGTAGAACATCAGCGGGTAGTTTGTATGGTCGGCCGATGCAGTCCGACTGTTGAGTGCCACATTTTTTAATCCGTCAAAGAGCAGCACTTCATTGAGGGCTAAGTTGTGCCCTTTATTATTCTTTCGCCAACTCATTTCCGGCTGGAGGCGGGTGGCTTTGATTCGCACTTCTTTTGCCATGGTTCCCGCCGGGAGCGTAAAGACGACTGGCGCCGTGCCGGGGTTGTTAAAATCTGTTTTTGAGTGGTCAATCACGGTCTGTTCACTGCTGTATGCTTCTCCAGCCCAGTAGGCCCCTTGGTGTATTACCGCCCACGCGTGGTTTTCGTTATACCAACCCGCGATCTCTGGTTGACTCGTTGTCGGCTTAATCTGCGGTGATTCGAAATCACCGTTAGTCAACGCAAAGGGCGAGTTCAGGCTGACATTGTCGATAGCACCATACCCTTTAGGGCTGTTATTGGCGATTTGTAAAAAGAGAGTGGCACCTGCTGGGACTTCGCTCAGTTTGAAGCGGCAGTTGACTAAGACGGGGGACGGTTTGCCAGTTTTGACAGACCATTCTGTCCACGATTGGTGGATGTGGGTCTGCCCGACTTGGGTCGCCTCTGTTGCCGTGTGTATGTCGAGTCCGTCTGTCGGCTCGAACTCATTTGCATAGTAGAGCGAAACAGAAACTGGAGCCGAGGCCCGCAATCCATCTCCAATGCTCTGATTTAACTCAAGTTCACAGACTAATTCATTCGGATGTTTTGTGGGATCATAGCTGCCGACTGCCTGATAAATCCAGCCGCCTGGGTTGATGTAGGCATGTTGTGTTCCTGGCGTTTCATCCCGCCAGGCTTCAATGGTGAACCGGAGTGGGAAGCCGAGTGTTTCAAGTTCGCCTGCCTTGTTCTTAAGTAGTGCTGGGATCAGCACGATGGTATCAATTTTACGCGTTTCGGGCAGGATGATGTCGAGCCAGGTCGTGTGGTCCGGTTCCTGAACGATCTCAGATCCAAAGCCGATGGTCGGGCAGAGCATATTGGGCTGAATGGCCGGGAGTGAATCCAGCTGTGCATCGACCGCTGCGATTTCCTGGTCTAGATCGGAGCTCGGGTTGCACGCCGCGAGTAGTGCGCAGCAGATGCTGAGCAAGATGGCAGGACTGCCTCGTCTGTTCGGGGATTTTTGCATATCTCGATTTTGTGACATCCATCCGGCAAGTCTCTGCGGATCGCGGCACAATGTAACAGACGTCATCTTACATGGCATGAGTGGATTTGGGCAACACTGCACTCACTACGTATTTACGTATATTGCCCGATTTGGGAATTTATGCGATGCAACTCAGTGTAGTCAGCTACTTGATGAGCTGATACATCACAGGTAAAAAACAACCCCACACGCCGCACAGATTTTTCTGTTAGTCATATTTCTGTCTGATCGCCTTGGCTTTAGTAGCAGTGCCATCACCATAAATGCCTCGGCCTATACTGGTGGCGCCGCCACTTTCGTGCTTGTCGATACGGATTTATTTAACGGGACTTACGCTAATAACGGTGGTGGATTTGGCACTTTTGGATCCATTGTTGCACCCACAGGATTTACAGCCACATTAGATCAGAGTAAATTCGATGGATATCCAGTGGATGGCTTTAGTGGTGAGATTACTTTGACTATAGTGGCCGTCCCCGAACCCGGCACTTTCGCTTTGCTGGGTGGCCTGTTGGCGCTTGGCTACGTGATGGTGCGCCGTCGTCGTTAGAACCTGAGGCAGCCATCGGGCAAATAAACTGACTTTTTATATAGGGTTATATTAGGGGTAAAGGCCGCGCTGAGGAGCGCGGTCTTTTTTTGCTACATGGTCGATGGCTGCCGGGGCTATTCGTATTTACGTATTTACGTATATTGTGTGATTCGTTGGGGCGGTGTATACTTCAACGCTTATATGTTATGAATCATGCGCGCTCAGATCGTGAGCTTGCCGAACAAATTGTATACTTGAACAAATAAGGATAGATATGAAAAAGAAATTTGGATTGATGATCGTTTTGGCGTCGTTGCTTTGCGGCTGCGTGGGTGAGGCTGGTAAGGGTATCGGCTCGTCAACTAAGATGGATGCTCCGCGCGAGCAGCGTCTTATCAATAAAGGGTGGACCTTCTATGAGGGCTCGCAGGATGGAGCGGAAACGGTTGCATTTGATGATGCTGCTTGGGAGGCAGTCAATTTGCCGCACTCTGCCAGTATTCCGTATTGGATGGAGCTGGAGGTGTATGAAGGTGACACTTGGTATCGCAAAGAATTTGCGGCGGATGCCGGTCTGAAGTCGCGTCGGGCATTCGTGGAATTTGAGGGCGCCTTTCAGCATGCGTGGGTGTATCTGAACGGTCAGTTGCTCGGTGAGCACAAGGGCGGTTATACTGGGTTTTGCTACGACATGAATTCAGCACTCAACTACGAGGGCAAGAATGTGCTGGCGGTTCGCGTCAAGAACGGCTGGGAGGCCACCATTGCGCCGCGTGCGGGCGACAGTATTTTCCCGAACGGATTGAACCGCAATGTCCGCTTCATCATTACCAACGACCAGCACGTCGATTGGTGCGGGCAGTTTGTTACCACACCTAAGGTGAGTGCGGACAGTGCGTCGGTTCAGGTGAAGACTGATCTTAAGAATGAGGCGGCGACGGATTCACAGTGCTCTATTTTGGTGGAAGTGCTCGATAAGGACGGACAGGTTGTCGCGCAGGCCGAGCGTCCGGTTTTGCTGCCAGCTGGTCAGTTGGTGCAAGTCACACAGAATTTACCTGAGATCGCGCAGCCAAATCTATGGTCGCCCGATAGTCCATATCTATACAGCGTGCGCACACGTCTTTCGAACGAGCAGGGGCTGGTCGATGAATATCATGAACGTCTTGGCATCCGCTGGTTTGAGTTTACGGAGGACAAGGGGTTCTTCCTGAATGGGGAGCATGTCTATCTGTGGGGCTTTAATGCACATGAAGACCGTGCTGGCTGGGCTTTTGCTGGCACCGATGCGGCGATGTATCGCGATATGAAACTACTGAAAGAGGCCGGCGCGAACATTGTGCGCGCCTCGCACAACCCGCACCCGCGTGCTTTTTATCGCGCCTGTGATGAGCTGGGGTTGCTGGTGTATGCCGAACTACAACTATGGGGGCGCGGCGGATTTAGAGGCGGCGAAGAAGGCAACTATTGGGCGGAAGCCTATCCAGCGGTGGAGGCACCTGAGGCTGAGTTTAAGAAAAACGTGAAAGATAATTTCCGCGACATGATCAAGGAGCGTCGCAACAATCCGTCGGTGATCATCTGGAGCCTTGGCAATGAGACGGCGATGCAGATGCAGGAGCCGCTGCTTTCCAAATTGCGTCAGCTCTATCACGAGCTGAATGATTTGAGTCATGAGCTGGATCCGAGCCGCCCGACGGCTACCGGCAACTCTTTTTCCAGTGAGGGAATTACCGATATTAGTGGTTATAATGGCGGCCAGCCGACGCAGAGACCAGGCGTTAAAAAACCGATCCTGACTACGGAATATCACTTCGGCCATGAGCCTGCCCGCGACGCCTGGCGTTCTGGCGCGATCTGCTGGTCGGGTTTTGATTACGGCACGCACTGCGCTCGTGGGGACGGGGTGAGCTTTGGATTTTTTGGCGCCGTGGATTATCACCGCCTGCCGAAAGATAAGTATTACGTCATGCGCGAGCAAGCCACGGGCATTCCTGTGCCAGCGACACCTAAGGGCGGCACACCTGCACTATTGGGGCTGAGCGCCGATAAGTTGGTGGTGAAAGATGACGGCACCGATGACACGCAGTTGATTGTCGCGTTGCTCGATAAAGACGGTAATCGCATCGCCAACAATGTGCCAGTGAGTTTTAAAATTATTTCAGGGCCAGGGCAGTTGCCGACTGGGAAGGTCTGGGACACGAAGACCGTGAATCTGGGGCGTCAGGCCATCGAGTTTCGCAGCTATGAGCCGGGCACGACGGTGATCGAAGTCTCGTCGCCAAACGCCGCTTCGGCGCGCATTGAAATTACAACTGTTAAGGGATAGAAAATTATGAGCATTAAGAGATTTGGATTGGTATCATTTTGTTTGTTCGCGGCTCAGTTTTCTGCGGGAGCAGAAGAGTGGGACGACTTGAAGGTGATTCAGGTGAATACGGAAGCGCCACACGCGGCGATGATGACTTACCCGACCGAAGCGGCCGCGCTGCAGGGCGACCGCACGCAATCGCCGTGGTTTAAGTTGCTCAACGGTGATTGGAAATTTCAGTGGTCAAAAAATCCAGCCTCACGACCTGCCAATTTCTTTGAGGCTGGCTTCGATGATTCGGCCTGGGGCACCATTCCCGTGCCTGCTAACTGGCAGATGCACGGATACGGCACGCCGATCTACACCAATATCAAATATCCGCATCCTAAAAATCCGCCGCACGCGCCGCGTGAATATAATCCGGTCGGCAGCTATCGCAGCACGTTTACCGTGCCAGCGGGGTGGCAGGAGCGTCAGACCTTGCTGACTTTCGATGGTGTCAATTCCGCGTTCTATCTGTGGATCAACGGGCAGAAGGTCGGCTATAGCGAAGGCAGTCGCACCCCCGCACAGTTTGATATCAGTCGCTATCTCAAACAGGGCGACAATCAAATGGCGGTGGAAGTGTATCGCTGGTGCAATGGTTCTTATTTTGAAGATCAGGATTTCTGGCGCTTGGCTGGCATCTTTCGCGATGTTTATTTGTGGTCGCGTGACAGCGCTTCGATTCGCGATTTTCACGTGCAGACGAGTTTGGATGACGCGTATCGCGACGCAGTATTCAGCGTGGATGTCGAACTTGCTGGAGCCTCGGAGGGCAGTCAGGTTGAAGTCAAACTGCTCGATGCTGCAGGTCAGCAGGTCTTGACGCGGTCGCTCAACCCAGCAGAGCCAAGCATGACTGTGCCAGTGAGCAATCCTCGCAAGTGGACTGCGGAATCTCCCTATTTGTATCAGCTACTACTGACTCACAAAGATGCTCAAGGCCAGGTGGTGGAAGTGGTGCCATGGTCGATTGGATTTCGCGAAGTCGAAATTAAAAACAGCATCTTCATGGTCAACGGCGCCCCCATCAAAATCAAGGGAGTCAATCGCCATGAACATGAGCCACTCACTGGTCACGTGGTGACCGAGGCGGGCATGCTAGAAGACATTCGTTTGTTTAAACTCAATAATATTAATGCGGTGCGCACTTGCCACTATCCGAACGCTACACGTTTCTACGAACTATGCGATCAATATGGGATCTATGTCATGGATGAGACTAATTTGGAGTCGCATGGTGCGCGTGGTATTTCGGGGCAGCAGGACTGGGTGCCGACCCAGATGAACCGCGTGCAGCGTATGGTCGAGCGCGATAAGAATCATACCTCCATCATCATTTGGTCGCTCGGCAATGAGGCTGGCCCCGGTGCCGGCCCGCGGGCGATGTATGAGTGGTTGAATGAACATCACGCCGATCGTCCGGTGCATTGCGAGTATAGTAACGACAACGCAGACATGGACTCACGCATGTATGCCTGGCCGGGATGGAAGAGTGAAGATGCGCGTCCGTCTGTGCTGTGTGAATACACCCACGCGATGGGCAATTCGAACGGCAACTTGAAAGAGTACTGGGACCACATTTACGCCAACGACACTCACATGGGCGGCTATGTCTGGGACTGGGCCGATCAAGGTATTTCGCAACCGGTACCGAGTGAATTTAAGCACAACATCGGCAAGGGTCCAGTGACTGAAAACTTCTTCGCATATGGTGGCTGGTGGGAAAATGCCAAAAACATTCCCAACGATGATAACTTCTGCATGAATGGATTGGTCGCCTCAGACCGCACGCCGCATTCAGGTCTGTTTGCGATCAAATATGTGTATCGTAACATTCATGTGTCGGCAGTGGATGCCGCAGCGGGGAAATTCAGCGTTCGCAACTGGTTCGATTTTAGCAACCTCAAGGATGTCGCTGATGCGAACTGGCAATTGCTGGCCAATGGTCGAGTCGTTGCCACGGGAACGCTGCCAGACTTGGATGTTCCTGCTCGTGCGGAGCGTGCATTTGCGATTGAGCTTCCAGAGCTTAGCCTTGCGGAATCGGCCGATGAGTTGCTAATCACGTTGTCCTTCACTGCTAAAAAGGAGGCCTTCCCACTGGTGCCAGCAGGGCATGAGATGGCATGGGATCAGTTTGAAATTGCCCCTGCGATGCCGGTTCCGGTTCAGCTCACGCAGGCAGCATTACAACTAGAGCAAACGGACGCCACAGTTTCGGTCAGCGGCGCGGATTTTGTAGTTCAGTTCAATAAAGTGGACGGCAACCTGAGCAGCTTTACCTTTAAGGGCAAGCAGCTGGTCGATCGCGGCTTTCGTCCGGATTTCTGGCGTGCATTGACTGATAATGATCGTCCTTCCTACAAAAAAATATCGGATGAGAAGTGGCAGGACGCGGGTGATAACTGGAAAGTGACCGCATGCCGGGTCAACGAACTCGATGGCGCGGTGCGCGTTCTTTTCGATGCCACTCTGCCGAGTGTAAACGGCGCGTATCAACTCGGTTATACCGTTTACGGTAACGGCGAGCTGGAAGTGGCGGCCTCTTATAAGCCGGGCGCGGGCGTCAAAGGGCCGATGCGTTTCGGTTTGGAAATGCTGCTGCCTACATCACTCGAAAATGTGACTTACTACGGTCGCGGGCCGCATCCCACTTATTCGGACCGTAAGTTCGAGCGTATCGGTATTTTCGATACGACGGTGGATCAGATGTGGGTCGACTATTCCGAGCCCCAGGAAAACGGCAATCGCAGCGATGTGCGCTGGACGGCATTGACCGATCAAGACGGAACAGGGCTACTGTTTGTCGGTGCTCCCACGTTCAACTTTGGTGCAAAGCATTATGCGCAGAGCGTCGTGAATGATGCGCGCTATGCCTTCCAAATGGAGCGTTCCGATTCGATCCACTTGAATATCGATCTGCAACAGATGGGTGTAGGGGGCAATAACAGTTGGGGCGCAGCTCCGATGGGACCGTATATTTTGAAGAATGCTGCGATGGGCTATCGTTTCCGCATGCTGCCGATCGATAGCAAAGCGAGCATTGATCAGAAGCTAGCGATTCAGCCGCAGCACTTTAAGATGTCGCCGCCGCCAAAACCGGTTCTGCCGGCGCCGCGCGTTTTCGCCTCTACGCAGGAATCAGGTAATCCGGCATCGCATGCGGTGGATGGCAACCCGGCGACTCGCTGGTGTGCGAACGGTCCGCGGGTCCCGTCGTGGATTGTCTTCACCTTAGAGAAGCCACGGAGTGTTCAAAGCGCGTCGATCACGTGGGAGGGCGAGGGCGTCTATCAATATAAGATCGAAGGCTCTAGCGACGGCAAGCAGTGGAAGTTGCTAGCGGACCAAACCCAGAGCGCGAAATCAGTTAAGCAGAGCGTCGATGCATTGAAGGATGTCGGCGCAATTAAATATGCGCGCGTCACCGTGACTGGTATTCCAGAGGATCACTGGCCAAGTATCTTTGAAATCGAACTCAAATAAGATCATTTCTGCCGTCATAGCGTAGTCGGGTTGGCTCGATCACTGATTAGACAGAAACATTGACGACAGAAAGATGCTCGTCCGCTGCAGGGATTTTTCTGTCTGCTCGCCTTCAAGAAAGCATTACCCTCCAATATTCACATGCGTATTATTTATGCTAAATAATATTATACCATTTTCTAAAAGGTTTGAGCTAATTGCAGCTCTCTTCTGGCGTAAAGCCAGTCGCTACAATTCCCTGTAGCGACTGGGTTTATCCCAGGAGTCCGTAGCGAGCGATTTTATCCAGTTATTATTCCCTTGGGTGTCATTAGAGAACCCTACGCATCAGCTCTCAAACCTTCTACGAAATGGTATTACTAAGCAACGAGCTACATAAGCTGCTAGGCTGGGGGCATAGAGTGGTTTAAAGTTGCTGTTTGTTTCTACATTTGGTCCTCTCGTTGACTTTTTCAGGCAGCTCTATTCTATTTAAACGCGTCTGTCCACGTGTGAGCATTAAGTTTTTGTTAACGTTTCGCCTAAAATTAGCATATATAAAAAATGGCTAATAATCCGCGTAAAAATCCTCGTATGACGCAGGAATTTGTAAGCCTCCTGACTGACCACCAGGAGGTGATTCGCGCGTACATTATCACCCAAGTGCCCGGATGCTCAGAGGTTCGCGATATCCAGCAGGAGGTCAACATCCTGCTGTGGGAGAAAATGAACCAATTTAAGCTCGGCTCAAACTTTGGTGCCTGGGCCTGCACCGTCGCCTACTACAAGGTGCTCGATTACCGGAAAAAGCAGAAGAAAAACGGTTTCCTCGTCTTCAACGACGAACTCGCCAGCCTCTTAAGTTTGGAGACTGAGACCCGCAAGCCGGAAGCGCTCGAAGCTAAACGCAGTGCTCTGCATTATTGTTTGCAGAAATTGACCGACAAAGAGCGCGCCCTGCTCGATGCCCGTTACGACTCCGCCACCCGCGATATGGAGCAGGTGTCCCGCGAAACCGGACGCTCCCGCGCATCGCTTCGCGTCAGCCTCAGTCGACTCCGTTCTGGTCTGAAAGACTGCATTAACAAGCGTCTTGCTGTGGAAGGAGGTGCCGCGTGAACAACGAAGTCTTTGAATCCCTGCTGTCCCGGGTGCTCGACCGCGATTTATCGCTTAGGGAATTTGCTGAATTGGAGCAGCATCTGACCGAATCCCCAGAGTCACGAGCTCGCTACATCGAATATGTTGATCTCCATGCTGTGCTCGACCTGGAATTACAGAAGGCACCCCCAGAGCAACTGGTCACCTCCACGGTGATTGATGCAAAACACAGCATCCGTCGTCAAAAAATCCGCTCACGCCGCATCGCCCTGCTTCCCGTGGCGGCGATTTTGATCATCGGCCTGATCGCGATGCAATTATTACGAGTGGATCACAGAGAACCCACGCTCATTTTTGAAGCATCGCCCGGCACTCAGTTTACCCTCACTCACAGTGGATTGAACGAGGTGCATCCGGGCCAGACTCTGGAAAAAGGCTCCCGACTCCAGCTCTCACAGGGCACCGTCGAGCTGACTTTTAAATCAGGTGTCACATCCATCGCCATGGCACCTGCCGACATGACTCTGTATGGCGACGATACCCTTTTTCTCAAGCAAGGCAGGGCTTGGTTCCAGGTGCCTCAAGGCGCCGAAGGCTTTAACGTTAAAACCCGAGAACTCGATATTGTCGATCTCGGCACCGAGTTTGGCGTCTTTGTCGATGCGGACGGGCGCGATGAAGTGCATGTATTCAAAGGTCAAGTAGAGGCTCGTGCGTTACGCATGCAGAAAGAATCAACTGTTCTCTCGGCCAATGAAGCGGGGCGTATTGATGCCGCAGGATCGTTGACTGCCGTAAAGGCACAGATCGACACATTCTTGACCGACCTGCCGCTGGGATTGCCCGACTACAGCGGACCAATCGAACTCACCGAAGGAATGCACACTCTGGGCACAGGTGGGGTGGCCTACACCGTTTCAGCCTCACTGAGTGTGACTGACGAGGATCTGGAAAATCCGGCCGACCTTATCTTGCATGCTGCAGATCAAATATCCATAGTCTTTTCAGGTGCGGTGGATCTTACAATCAGTCCTCCCAACATACCTGCTAGCGACCGCTTGATTTGGAATAGCGATGAAGATTTTGGTACCTTGACTTTATCCGGAGGCACACAGCCCCAAGTCCATGACCCCAACCAAGAGATTGAGATCGAATCAGTCACGCAACAGTCGTTCCGCTGGAAATTCCGTAGCCCCAACGAGAGCAAGTTTCGCACCCCAGCCTTCCAATTATGGCGGGTGAATCTCCACGGGATCCGAGAATTTACGATTTCAAAGGACGCCACGTCAACAGGCAGGGCGGCCTTCGATATCATGGGTATGCACTCAAGCACCCAATGATTCATTTCACAATAAAACCAAAAACCAATAACTATGAATAAAAAAATAACCACACTATCAGCCCTCATGGCTGCCGCATTGGCTTTGCCCAGCGTCACTTACTCCGCCACCTTTGGCGATGACTTCAGTACGGATACCTCCGCTGACTACGTCTATACGTCCACTTTTGGAAATAACACCGCGACTTGGAATATATCCGGTGGCACCCTCACCCTGCCGGCATCAGGGGGGAGCGGTCAGACTGCCAATCTATTTTACGACACGGCTACCTTTGCCATCGGAGAAACTGTGAGTGTCGATGTGACAGGCAATGACGATGCGTATCTGACTGTCTCGACGACGACATTCGCACCCAATGTAGGCTTGAATGACGGGGTGCGATTCAATTGGTATAGTGACGGCACTTTCAGAGCCCGCAGTTATACGAATGGAGGAACTGCCACCAATACGAATTTTCACTCGAGCTTTAACGAGGCGTCTGGCAGCTCTATGACTCTCTACCTCACCCGCGAATCAGACAACACCTTCAGTGCGGCCTATAGTAGCATCGGCGGCGCCATGATCCAGCTCAACACCACTGGCGGCACAGAGAAGCAAATCTTCACCGCCGGCGACACGGGCAATGGGGATCTGTTTATCGGAGTGGAGACATATAATAGCGGTGTTCGCAATTTCGACAACCTCGCCGTGGTCCCTGAGCCTGCCTCCGCAGCACTTTTGCTCGGGTTGGGCGGCCTGGCTCTGGCTTTTCGCCGTCGTCGATAGGCCTTGATTCTTGTAACAAAGAGTCTGGCACAATCATCTTAATCGCTGCGTCTCTCTATAGCAGGGGGGCGCAGTTTTTTTTAGCCTACATTGTCAACAGTTATGAAGTTATCCGTTGAACCCTTCGCGCTGCCCTGCATTGCTGCGATTCTAGCCCTTGCCAGTCAAGTATCCGCCGCAGACTTTCTAGACGATTTCAGCACGGATACATCCGCTGTCTACATCTATACGTCCACCTATGGAACTGACACCGCGACCTG
>JABJQI010000052.1 GCA_018663485.1 Opitutia bacterium | reverse complement strand
TGCTGCGACTTTCTTGGCTGGAGTTTTCTTAGTCGCCACCTTCTTTACTGCGACTTTCTTGGCTGGAGTTTTCTTAGTCGCCACCTTTTTTGCTGCGACCTTCTTTGTCGCCACCTTCTTTACTGCGACTTTCTTGGCGGGAGTTTTCTTTGTCGCCACCTTCTTTGCTGCGACCTTTTTGACGGGAGTTTTCTTTGTCGAAAGCTTCTTTGCTGGTAATTTTTTAGCTGTGCTTTTTGGGGCCAGTGCCTTTTTAGCAGGTGCCTTGTTATTCGCGACTTTTTTGGCCGACACTTTTTTAGTGGGTGCTTTCTTGGTCACTGTTTTTTTGGCGGTGTTTTTTTTCGCTGCGGACATAATGTGGTGTGGTTGCTTGGAAAGGGAAGGGCTTTGTTTAAATTTTGAGCTGGTGTGGCGCGGCAAGTTCGTTGCTAGCGGCTTTCACTTTGCGCATGAGCCCTAGTTGATCATCGGGCGATGCGTTGGCGACTTGTTGTCTTAAAGTATTAATTCGATTTTTTAAATAATTGTTGTAGAGGAAGTTGAGGTAATTGTTTATCTGATGTTCCGCTAAGTCCGCTTCAACGTCTAAGTCTCTGGAGTGAAGGTCAGCCATTAGTTGTCGGTCTTCAATCGTGTCGATGAGAGTTTCGATATTTGAAGTGTTTTCAATCAATCCTTCGCGCAGTTCGGCGAGTATGCGTTTGAGGAGACGGCCGGCTGGCGATGTACTATTAATCCAATCGTAATCAATTATTTCTGAGATTGCTGCGCTGTGTTCGGGAAAGTGTAGAACGAGCCAAAGTAGCTCCCATGTCCCGTCTGTCAATAGCGTGTCTGTACTGACTTTTTTGGTGGGTTTTTGCTGATTTTGTCCTGAGTTGTAGGTCTGCGGCGTTGGGGATTTTTTAAAATCAACTAGTGCGGCGTGTGAATCAACATTTAGAAGCTTTGAGGCGGTCTGTATATAATCTTCGCGGGCAACCTCGGAAGGGACGTGCTGTAATAAATCGAAGACGTTGCGCAGGGCAGTGGTTTTCTCGTTGGTACTCGGGGCGCGGTTTTCGGGGAGGCTTTCGGAGATGGCCAGCTCGATGGCACTTTTTGAGTTTGCGCGGAGGGGTTCGAGGGCGCTGGCACCGTGCTGACGAAGCAAGTCGTCGGGGTCGGCTTTTTCCGGTAGCAGTAAATAGCGGAATTCGAGGCCGGCCTTGAAGGCGAGTGGGAGAGCGCGCAGGGCGGCTTTGCGGCCAGCTTTGTCGCCATCCAGTAAGCATTCGACGGTATTGGGCTGGTAGCGCCGCATTAGATGGAGTTGGTCGTCGGTAATTGCGGTCCCTTGTGGGGCGACCGCGGTGTGCAGGCCGACGGACCAGCAGCGAATCGCGTCGAGTTGACCTTCGACGAGGAGGAAGCTGCCACCTTCTTTGAGATGAGTGCGGGCGTGATCCATACCAAACAGGATACGGCCTTTGTGGAAGATTTGCGTTTCGGGGGAATTGACGTATTTGGCTTCGCGGGCTGGATCGTCAGCGGGGGTCTGTTCTAGTTGGCGCGCGGTAAAGGCAACGACGCGTCCTTGCACATCGCGAATTGGCACCATGAGTCGGCCGCGAAAGCGTGATTTGAAATTGTCGTGAAAATTTTCGTTGTCGCGTGCAAAGAACAAACCGCTTTGACGCATCGCGGCGGTGGGGATGCCGCGCTCCTTAAAATAGAGCGCAAGTGCATTACGTGCGGCAGGTGCATAGCCTATTTTAACTTCATCTGCGGTCTCCATGGTAAAGCCGCGTTGATCCTGCCAATATGTGCGTACGGGTGAGGCTTCTTCGGACTCAATAAATTGCTGGTGAAACCAAGTCGTGGCGAGTTCATGGATTTCGAAGATTTGCTTGCGCAGCGACATTTCTTCGCGGGACGGGCCGCCAGCTTCGTATTCGAGGGTGATGTTAAACTTTTTAGCAATGAACTCAATGGCTTCAGGGAATTCGAGGTTTTCGACCTTCATGATGAAGGTGAAGCAGTCGCCGCCTTCGCCAGTACTGAAGCATTTATAAAAGCCGCGGTCAGGGTGGACGTAAAACGACGGGGTCTTTTCCTGAGTAAACGGGCTGAGGCCTTTCCATGAACTACCAGCTCGTTTGAGTTCGACGTAGGGAGACACGAGATCCACCAAATTCACCTGGTGCTTGATCGTTTCGACTGATTTTTGCGCAATGCGGGCCACGTTTTATATTTGGGTAGCGGGTGGTGCTGAAAATGGCCTGCTTGAGGCTCAGCGGAGTCGATTGATTGAGGCTTCAGCCTCCTTGCGAAGTGGGTGATTCGGCGCGAGCTGGATGAAGCGTTCATAGAGCACGATTGCGGAGGAATTGTTTCCGTTGATTCGCTCATAGCCGCGGGCGAGTGAAAGGGCGATCTCGGGGCTGCTAGGAAAGCGGTCGTAGGTGGTCTCCAATTCGGCGAGGAAGTCTTCTGGCTTTTTAGTGCGTTGAATTACGCGTAGGTAGTCGAGGGTGTAGTCGATCGTTTGCGGGGCCAGTCGGGTGGCCTCAAGTGCGGTGGTTTCTGCATTTTTAGCTTGTCCGTCGAGTCGATAGGCGAGCGAGAGTTGATTCCATATGTCGGCGCGCGCGTTGGCCCGGCCGAGTGCCTGCCAGTAGAGCTGGATGGCTTGTTTGTAATCGTGCTCGATGGACGCGCTTTCGGCATCCGCTAGCAGCTGTTCTAAGCTGCGTGGTGTCAGGGTGGGGCGAATTGTGGGGACTGTTTCGCGAGCTGCGACGCCAGAATTGACGTCAACGTCGCGCGCAATGCTTTCGCTTAGGTCGGAGGTGCCGACCAAGCCATTGGTGGACGCACCATCGCTTTGTTGATCGTAGCTGAGTGCGGGTTCGGCTGGTTCGATGGGAATGTTTGGGTCGAAAGTGATGGCTGCGGCGTTGCTGTTGAGTTCGACTTCTAATGCGGGTGTGGTGGCCATGGCTTCGGCGCGCTGTATGTCTAGTATAATTTGTGCCTTTTCAGATGTGGCCTCAGCAGCGTCAATGATTGTTAGGTCGGTCGCTGCCACTGCTGAGGTTTCGGTTACTGGTTTGGCGGCAGCTTCTTTAGCGGCTTTGGCTAGTTCTTCTTGCATGGCTACTTGGGCACTGCGCCAACGTTCGATTTCACCGCGGGTTTTGGCCCATTCGCTGGCATCGACAGCACCGGGGAATTGCTTGTCGAGTTGCGTGATGGCTGTTTCGGCGGCGGCCCAGTTTTTGTTGCGAAGGTGGATATCAAGAAGGCCGAAGAGTGCGGGAAGGGCGTTGGGGTCGTCGCTGTTGGCAGCAATATTTAGCCAGACTTCGGCCTGTGCTCGGTTGTCGAGTTGCTTAAAAAGTGTGCCGATTGCGACTGCAGTTTCTGCGGAGGGTGTGCTGTTTTCGGGGTCGACGCCCTTTAAATAAGCGTCGAGGGCTGGTTGAGTCTGCTTTGCTCGTGCGCGGAATTCGCCGAGACGGAGCCATAATCCGGCGTTGATGGCGCCGGGTTCCACCGCGGCCAGTGCTTCGAGTAGATCATACGCGGCAGCGAATTGATTCGCATTTTCTTGTGCGCGGTAGGTTTGGTAGAGTAGTTCTATGTCGCTCGGTGCCAGAGCCTGAGCGGCGCTGAGGTAAAAAGCAGCTTCGGGGGGATTGCCAAGCTCGTGGTGGACCCCCCCGATTTCTTGAAGGATTTCGGGGTCGTTGGGGTATGCTTGAGCGAGTGTTTCGAGTGTAATGAGTGCTGCGGCCTCGTCCCCAGCGGCACGTTGTTGTGCGGCTTGATTGAGGCTGTTGGCTCTCTTTTCTTCTGGTCCGCTACAACCTGCGAAAATCGCTAGTGTCAGAGGGATCAGGATAAAGAATACTTTTTTGGTGTTTGCTTTTAGCATAAGCAGCAATTTGTTGCGAAGGGTGTGTATTACTGGAAATCAGACCACAGTGTCACCGTCACTTTCGTTTCCCTTGTTTGGGTGTCAAGTGGATAGGCGGGCGTTGGGCCTCGATTTGATGCTGTTTTACAGGATTTGTGCGACGTTGGTTCTTTTCGGTGGTTTTTGGGTGCCGTCAGTTACCAATGCGCAGGAAGGCTTGCCGCAGCGTGCGCCCTTGGGCTTAGTCTGGGAGGTACCACTGTTACAGGGTAAACTGTATTGCTCCGAAGTGTCGGCTTTGGTTGAAACGTATGAAGCTAAGGTGGGCACTCCATTGGTACCGAGTGAGCGTAGGAAGGTGGGCATTAAAGTAAACACACGCAGTGGTCGTGGTTTAAGTACGCCGTTGCCATTGCTTAGAGCAGTGATCGAGGTGTTGGAAGCGCGTGGCTTTGAGCGCGAGTCTATTCTAATTGTGGACTATTCAACGCATCAGTTGCGTCAGGCTGGTATCATGCCTTCAATCAGTTCGGATCTGGGCGATTTTGAGGGTTGCCCAGTGTATGCGCTCGATAGTCAGCAGCATTATGATTCGGCTTGGTTTTATGATAGCCCGCTGCCGCCGAGCTTAAATCAGGAGCCGCAGTTGGTCGGTGGTTTGGGTCGCGGCAATAATGCGCTGCAGGCTGGTGCGAAGGAGCGCAAAAGTTTTTTGGCTGCGCCGCTGTTGTTTGAGGTGGATTTTTGGTTGAATTTGGCGGTCGGTGTGGATGATGCTGCACTGGGCGTGGATGGTGCCTTGGCGAATGCGACCTTATGGAATGTAAGTAATAGCCAGCGTTTTCTTGGTAATGAGGCGACTGCATCGTCGGCCGTTGCAGAGATTGCTGCGATCCCGGAGCTGAATGAGCGGATGGTGCTGCATTTTATTTCGCTGGATCGTTATCAGTATATTGGTGGTCCGCTTTTCAGGTCCCGCTATTCTCGATCGGAGCCGTTGTTGTGGATGAGTTCGGATCCAGTCGCCATTGATCGCTTGTTGTATGATAAGATCAACAAGCATCGGCTGTTGGATGGGTTCCCAGAGATTTCACCGCTGCCGCGTCAGTTGCCCTTTGCCGCCAGTCTTGGTCTAGGAGTGTTTGAGAAATCTCGTATTCGGGTGCAGCGTTTGCGCACTGATTGTACTGGTAAATAACGAGCAATCATTTTTAGAGAAAAATTAAGGGATCCGGTCGTATGTCGACTCCGAGTTAGAATAATTGACGATGTGCGAAGAAACACCTTGAACTGAGACGGGAATCGTCCTTCTTTTCTTGTTATGCAGATCGCGGACTATTATCCGATTCTTATTCAAATTTCTATTGCAGCCAGTATCGGTGCGGTTGTTTTAGTCGCGTCGCATATTTTTGGGCAGCGTGGCACTTCGGTTGGCCTCAAGGATACGCCTTACGAGTGTGGCATGTTGGCTGAAGGGTCAGGCCATGCCCGCTTCGCGGTGAAGTTCTATGTTACAGCGATGCTTTTCATCCTGTTCGATATTGAAGTTATCTTTCTGATGCCCTGGGTATTAGTTTTTCGCGAGTTTCTTGCTGCCAGCTTACCGATTTTATTGCCGATCTTCTTCTTCCTCTTTGTTCTGGTTCTAGGACTTTTCTATGAGTTGAAAAAAGGTGCGATCGAATGGGATCAGTAAACTGGTAAGGCTTGGCTTGTTTACAATTTTTCCGTATCGCTTGGCTTGGGCCTCTGGGTTTAGGCCCAGCTATCATTAATTCAGATCCTTTGACAACAGACGCTCACGTTTCACCTACAAACTATGCGCATTGACCGCTATATCGCTCAAAACCGTGTGATCGACCTCGAGAGCACCGACTTCAAGGGTGCATTGTTGGAACTACTGAATGTATGCGATTTATCGAAAGAGAGGAAGCTGACAAAGAGGGGCTTGTTAAGGGATCTGTTGGACCGAGAGAAGCAGATGACTACTTATCTAGGCAGCGGTGTGTGTTTGCCCCATGCGCGAGTGCCGATGAAGCGCAACTATATGATCGCCGTCGGGCGTTGTCCGAATGGTTTGCGCTATGATGGCCAAACTGAGTACCAAGGCATTCGCTACGTCTTTCTGTTACTTGCATCTGAAAATGCTCGGAGCTATTTGTATAGCTTAGCTTCCCTGGCTCGCGTATTTCAGGATGATTCGCGCATGGAGCGCTTGGCCTCAGCCGAGTCGTTGCCAGACTTTCGAAGTGAGTTGAAGTCGGTGTTCGGGGGGGATGGAGTCAAGCCGCGTCGCCGTCATGATCGGTTTAATAATTTAATTTTGAAGGAAGCGGCAAAGATCGCCAAAGGAGCGAATTGCACGTCGGTGTTGGTTTTTGGAGATACTTTTGGCGGTGGGGTCGAAGTGGGGCGAATGTTTAAGGGGTTTAAAACAGTGCTGATCGCACATGGCACATCAGATTCAGTGATAGAGCGTACAGAGATTGATGCAATCTTGCCGATTCGTTCATTCAGTAATCATCGTTTTTCTCAATTGCGTAGTGCGGTGTTGATTGGCCTGACGCGCGGTATATTTTCGAGTACTGAGCGCCTGTGCTGTGTGGGTGGGCTGCCGCAAAGTAATCAATTCGACAGTATTACGGTGGTCGATGTGGAGCGCGAATTTCAGACCATGTTGATGCAGAAGTCCGATATGCTACCAGCGGGAGTCAAGGCCGAGGTGGTTGAGCGCGTGCTGGCGATTGCCACTGAGCTTGCTGTTGAAGGTCGTGAGGGGCACCCTGTCGGTTGCTTGTTTGTATTAGGCAATTCAGATAAAATTATTGAATATACCAAGCCGCTTATTTTGAATCCATTTTACGGCTATAAAGATGAGGATCGAAACATTCTGAACCCGTTCATGGATGAAACAGTCAAAGAGCTATCTTCGATTGATGGAGCATTTATTATTCGAGGTGACGGGGTATTGATTTCGGCAGGTTCGTTGATTCATGCGCCTGACTATACGCATAACTTGCCGAGTGGGCTGGGTAGTCGTCATGCCGCGGCGGCTTCAATTACTCAGGTCGAAGATTGTCTCTGTGTGGTCGTTTCCGGCAGCACTGGTCAGGTCACACTGTTTCGCCGTGGCGAGATGCTGCCGTTGATTGAAAAAGCGCTGGTGCGTAATAGCTAGGGGCTTGCCGTGCGAAGGTGCAAAAGTTCAAGGGTGTGAAAGTCTTTTGGCCGCTTGACGCTTGCTAGGATACGAGATTAAACCTTTTCACATTCTAAACTTCTTACTTTCCTACTGTCACTATGTCTCGTATCGAAAAAGCCTTTGCTACTGCCCGTGCCGAAAATCGCGCCGCCTTTGTTGGTTATCTATGTGCTGGCGACCCTGACTTTGAAACATCTGTCAAAGCATGCCGTGCGGTAATTGATGCAGGCGTCGATGTACTGGAGTTGGGCGTGCCATTTTCGGATCCGCTCGCGGATGGACCGACGAATCAACTGGCCGCGCAACGTGCACTCGAAAGTGGCAGCACCGGGGCCCGTGTACTCGAGTTAGTCAAAGCAGTGCGTGCATTTAGCGATGTGCCGATTGTTTTCTATACCTACTACAATTTGGTCTTCGCTTGGGGCAGTGAGGCGTATGCCAAGCAAGCAAAAGCTGCGGGGGTAGATGGCATACTTACTCTAGATCTACCGCCGGAAGAAGCTGGCGATCATTTAGCAGCGTGTGAGAAGTATGGGCTGCAAACTGTTTTTATCGTCGCACCAACCACTCCAGACTCGCGCTTGAAAGTCATTTGTCAGGCCGCGACTGGATTTGTCTATTACGTTTCACGTGAGGGTGTGACAGGTGAGCAAGCTGCGATGTCGGATGGGATTAAGGCACGCGTTGATGTGATTAAGCAGTACACCGATCTACCAGTCGTGGTTGGCTTCGGTATTTCCAATGCCGATCATGTCAAGACAGTCGCACAGGCAGCCGACGGCATCGTCGTCGGCAGTGCGATTGTAAACTGCATTGCAGAGAATCTCGGTGTTACGGCTGCGATTGAGTCGGCATTGACTTCGAAAATGAATGCGCTGACAGACGGTAATTCCTTGGCGAAATCCTAGTGAGCAGCAGTTTTCTAGGAGAACCTAGCAGCGTCTGAAGTAGGCGGTTCCAAGATGTTCTGCTGTTGACCAGCACCCAGATTTCACCAGTGTCTGGCGTATCTTGGGCAACACATGAGTAAGCACGCACACAGTGATGATCGAATGGCCTGTCCTTCCTGTGACCAGTTGTATGACATGTCAGGCTTAGAGCATCGAGAAAAGGCTCGTTGTGGAACCTGCAATCATCTTCTCGCTACCTATCGGAAGCATGCGAATGCGCATGTGGTGGCATTTTCTATCAGTGGTTTGATATTCTTTGTATTGGCATGTCACTATCCTTTTATGTCTTTTAAATCGAGTGGGATGGAGAGTGTCATGACGCTGCCGCAAGTAATTACGCAGATCAAAGGTGAAGGAATGTGGAATCTCGCGATGTTAGTGGCTGGTTTTATTTTAATCATTCCAGCCTTGGTTATGGTCTTAACTGCAGCGCTGGGCGTTTCGCTGTTGGCTGGCTGGCGTAATTACTGGGCGAAGGATGTCGCCAAGTTGATCTTCCATTTGCAACGGTGGAGCATGGTAGAGGTTTTTTTTATCGGGGTCTTGGTTAGTTTTTTTAAAATTGCGCACATGGCCACGGTGGGGATCGGTGTTGCGTTTTGGAGCTATGCGGCATTTGCCATCTTCTTTACTTTGACACTGTCGAATTTGGACACGTTTTATACGTGGAAACGCTTGGAGGAACTTGAGCCATGAGCCGAGTGACTGCTGCTTCCAAAGGATTGGCGTCGTGCCACTTGTGTCTGAAGGTTGCAAGTGTCGAACTGAATAAGTGCCCACGTTGTGGAACTGTGTTACATTCCCGTAAATCGAACAGTTTAAATCGTACCTTGGCCTTACTATGCACCGCTACGATTTTATACATTCCGGCTAATATCTCTCCAATTATGGTTACCGATCAGTTGGGAAGTTCGATCGAAAGTACGATCCTCGGGGGTGTAGTGCTGTTGATCCAGATGGATTCGATACCTGTCGCTGCGATTATATTTATTGCCAGTGTGATGGTGCCAGTCGGCAAGCTACTGTGTTTATTTTATTTATGTTGGACGGTTAAGTCTGGCTCGTCTGTGAGTCCGCGGCAGCGCACGATTGCTTATCGTATTACGGAATTGATCGGTAAGTGGTCGATGATCGATGTATTTGTGGTGTCAATTCTAGTGGCGCTGGTTCAGGTCGGAAAAGTTTTGGTGATTCGTCCAGGGATAGCTTCAATCACATTTGCAGCATTAGTGATCGTGACGATGATTGCGGCCGAAGAATTTGACTCTAGATTATTTTGGGATAACGAGGAAGGAAATCATGATTGATATAGCTAAACCTACTATAAATGAGCGTAATCGTTTTTCGGTAATATGGATTGTCCCGCTTGTTGCACTTGTGTTGGGCCTGTGGATGGTCGTCGACAAAAAGATGTCTGAAGGGCCTTTGGTAGTAGTCAGTTTTAAGACGGCTGAAGGCATCGTTGCTGGGAATACGAAGGTCAAGTATCTGAATGTAGAAGTCGGTCAAGTTGAAGCGATTTCGTTGAATGATTCAATGAATGGAGTGCTGGCTTCAGTGCGTATTGATCATGACGCAAAACATTTACTCTACAAAGACACTCAGTTTTGGGTCGTTCGTGCTCGTGTTGGAGCTGGAAATGTGAGCGGTTTGAGCACTTTGCTGGGAGGCACGTATCTGGAGCTTTCACCAGGGCGAGAAAAGGCCGCACACCTTGAGTATATCGGTTTGGAGACCCCGCCGTTGACCCCCGCTGGCGCCGCTGGCATTAAGCTAAATCTGTATAGCGAACAAGCAGCTTCTGTGAGTACTGGCGATGCCGTCTTATATAATGGCTATAAAGTCGGTCGCGTTGAAGGTATGGGGTTTGACGAAGCGCAGCGACTGGTGCACTACGATCTCTTTATTGATGCACCCTTTGATCAACTGGTGAATGGCGCTGTGCGCTTCTGGAATGTCAGTGGCATCTCAGTTAACGCTTCAGCTAGTGGAATCGATATTAAGACTGGTTCGTTGGATACGATCTTGCTTGGAGGGGTGGCCTTTCGTTTGCCCGATGGGGTGGAGGCTGGTGCTCCGGTAGAGGATGGGGCAGATTTTAAACTTTATAATAATTATGGAGCTCTACAAGAGCAGCCATATGAATATTCATTGGAGTATGTTGTCCAGTTTAGCCAATCGCTGCGTGGCCTTTTGCCTGGAGCCCCAGTGGAATATCGAGGGATCCCAATTGGCAGTGTGACACGAATTATGCCGACTGCGCTATTGGCTGATCCAGAACAGCAACGCGGAGCTGCGATCCCTGTATTGATTAAGATCGAACCAGGTCGTTTTGGGCTGGCGGATACGCAAGCTTCGGTCGACCTGATTAAACATAGTTTGACTGAGAGTGTAGATCAAGGGCTACGGGCAAGCCTTGAGACTGGGAGCCTCATTACGGGTAGTTTATTTATTAATATCGATTATTATGATGATATTTCCTCGGCTGAGCTTGGGGAGTTTGATCACTATTCTTTGATTCCGAGTGTTGAAACTGGTTTCGCTCGAATTGAACAGCAGCTCTCTGATTTTTTAACAAAGGTAAATGAATTGCCGATTGAACAAACCATGCAGCATTTTGATGGCATGGTCACCTCGATGAGCGAGTTGCTGGAGTCAGTTGATGAGTTACTGAATGATCGAAACACCCAAAAGTTAAGCGCGGAGATGACAGCGACATTAAAAGATGTGCGTAAGATACTCCGCGGCCTGTCTCCGGATGGGCAAATCTTTCAATCGGTTGAGGGCAGCGTGAGTAAAATCAATCAGACACTTTATAATCTCGATGAACTAACACGGACCCTAACCGATAAGCCGAATGCATTGATTCTTCCAACTAAGTTCCCGTCAGACCCACTTCCGGGAGCCATCCACTAATGAGAATGCCACTATTACTTATCGCCGTCTCGAGCGTGTTCATTTCAGCTTGTTCAACCACGCCGCAAGGGCGTAGCACCTATTTGTTACGTTCCAGTAGTCATGTGGAAACCGGAGAATTGACGAAAGTGGGGGACGCGTATCTCGGCGCTGTGCAGGTCGCGAGTTACATCGATCAGCCTGGTTTAGTACTTGAGCTTGCGGAAGGAATGATTCACACCGCGAAGCAGCATTACTGGGCTGAACCCTTGCGTGTGAGTCTGCGCGAATTCTTTAATGTAGAAATTTCGGCGGCAAATGAAGAGGCACTCGCTACGATCTCACCTGAAGGAACTGCAGCGTCTCGTATCGATGTAAGAATCAGCCAGTTGCATGGCGATGCGGAGGGGCGTGCTGTATTAGTTGCTAGCTGGAGTCTCAGTTCGGCAAAGCAGCAATATCAGTATCAGTTTGCTGAGACAGCGCCTCTCGATGGTGTTGGCTACCAGGCATTGGTAACTGCCCAGACTAAGCTGCTGGTTCAATTGTCAAAGGCAATTGCCCATGAACTGAAGTGAAGAGAATGTGTGGCTCTGACTGGCCTCATCTTGACCAGCCGGCGATTTTCCAATTTGACTCCATGAGCTTGCGATCACTGCCACCCTGTTCTGGATTGAACCAAACCTCAATGCGAGCTCCGTAGTACTGATCCCAATCGCCCTCGTAGATAGTAAAGTCGAAACTTGAGCGAAACAACTCATCTGGCTGGTCCGACCAGCCAATGAATTCGGACGAGCTTTTTTTTAAGCGGGACTCCGATAGGGGAACTTCTCCGGTGATTTCGTAGGCCTTCAGGTAAAGGTTTCCAGGCTCGCCAGGATTACACCGGATGACTGCAGTGTAGCGTTCATACCCCCTGCGAGAGAAATGGAAGGCTCACCTCGTATAATCGCTCCCGAGGGAAGCAGGGCCCGCGCAGATTCCTGAGTCGGATGATTAAGTAGAGTTTCGAACTCGGCCTGCAGTTCCCCGACCGTAGCCTTACTCATTCGTCTTTCTTCCGTTTCCGCCTGTTCCATGATCTCCACTGTCACTCCTTGCTCCTGCCAAACGACGTAACTTTCCTTCAGCCTATACCTTTGTTTAATCGGCAGGATAAGTTCTTTTCCCGAGGGGACTGGATCTGCTCGCCTTAGCCACTTTTTTTCAGACAGGCCGATGCAAATTCGGGTTTGGTAGTTTTCGGATTCAGGGGAGTGAAAGGAGGAGAAATAGCCATAGTTACCTGTTTGCCATTCTCCTTTTAAAAGCCACCTCCGAGTCGCGAGTTCTTTACCATCTATTCGATGACGCCACTAAGCCGGTGAGGCGGACAGGTACCACTTCAGTAATTCGGGGTAATCACGGCATAAGACTCCAAGTGCGGGGATGGACGGTAGGAAGGAAGCATCCGAGGTTCCGGTTGTTCCTAGCGTAGCGACTAGGGCCGCTTGGAAAGAATCCCTTTCCGCCCAGTCCGGCTCGCCCGGATGAGGCGGCTGGGTGGTTGGATCCAACAGGTCAACGTTTCCCGGTAATGCGAGTTCATCAGCAAAACTGTCTAGGTCTTCAGCCAACATCGAACCAAAGCAAGAAGACAGCACAGCAGACATCCAAGCGCCGCCAGGCCCCACTTGACTTTTTTTGCATGAACCACCTGATCGAGCTCACTAGGAAAAATAACAAGCCCAGTCCAAACACCAGGGTAAAGATGGCAGCAAGCCAGATGGGAATTAAAGCGACCGTCGTGCTACCAAAGAGTGCACTCAAACTAACGAGTAGTGGCATAAGGAAATAGTACCAGGTAATAGATCGGAAAAATTCGTTCATTTTTAATCGCTTTTGAGCTTAGCTTTCGATCGTAGCTTCTAAGCCATTAATTCCTCTCGGCTGACTCTTTTTTAAGGTTGATGCACGACTTCTAGTTTCGGCAGGAATTTTTTTAATTTTTCAATCGCATGAGTGGAGACTTGTGTGCGGGTGAGGAATATTTTTCGTAAGCTCATGCAAGCGTATAGTGATTCGAGCCCAGCGTCGCTGATTTGGGTATTGTAGAGGTTCAAGTAGCTGAGCTCAGCAAGCTTGCTAAGTGTGTCTAGTTGCTTGTCAGTTACGTCGGTGCCGTCCAAATGAAGGCGTTGTAATTTATTAGATGCCTGCAGCTGTTGAAAGAAGCCTTGTGGTAGTTCCAGTTCGCTGCAATCGAGCCAAGTGAGTTTGTTGCGAAACCCGCTGAGCTGCTGAATGGCTTCGTTCAGCTGTCCGGGGTCGACCACGGCGAGGTCGATGCGAATGCTTTCGTCGCCCCATGCATTGTATTCTGCTTTGACGCCCGTTTGGCTGATTTGCTCGATTAATTGATCGGTGTCGGCATCGCCGAGTTTGACGGTGTCGCTTGATGCCGCACTGAGCTCCGCTTCGTCCGGCCAATAGGCGCCAGCCTCGATCCATTGGCGCACGAGATTGATATCTTCAGGGGAGACTGGTTCTTTCTCTACTGGGGGCATGGCGTCGTCATCATCGTGTGGGAGTAACATGCGGTACATCAGCTCGCTCTGCTCGACGTTTCCAGGGATGATCGCGGGTAGTTTACTCTTACCACCTATGTTAATCGAATGCTGCTCATCTAATCGATAGCCTCCTTTTTGTTTGGTTGCACCGTGGCACTTATAACAGTTGCGCTCGAAGATGGCTTGAGACGCTTCAAAGAGGGCGATTCTGGGGTCTAACACTTGGGGTTTCTTCACTTGCTCAGCGATTGGCGCTGATATTGGATCGATCCGATCTGCGCCGTTCATTGCATCGAGCATCGGAGCATTGGGAGCTGAGGTGGTAATCGTTTTGGTAATTATGCGCGTTTGGCCGCTATTTTCTTTGCTGCTTTCATCGACGAATGGAGCGGGTGCGATGGCCTGGCGCTTCTGTTCTTGGAATGGTTTAGAGAGAAAGCCTTTGCCGTGTACCAACTCGCCGCCCTGATGAGCTGTAATGACCATTGTGATGGTGGCGGCAAGGAGTGTCAGCATGTAGACCAATTTGCTGCTGCGTTTGCCTAGCTTGCGATGAACCCAATAACAAATGTAAGTGGCGACGATACAGCCGGCAAAGATGAGGCCCCAGAATTCGTGTTGTTCGATTTCCTCGCCGTATTGACCGAACTCTTGGTAGCTGAGGCCCAGTATGACGGTTAGGCCGCAAGATAGCAGTAGCAATAAGTGCAGCAAGCCAATTGCTTGGTTACTGTTTTTATTGTCGTTCTTTTTGTGTAAAAATTCTAGAAACCAGATCGCGGTGAGGGCTCCGATCGGGAGATGGAGCAAGACCATGTGAAAGGGGCCAAAAGGGATAAGGAATTCGGGCATTTAAGGAGTGAGGAAGTGGGAAGTAGAAGGAGGAAAGGTGAGGTGTTGATTGGAGGGGAATGCTCTGTCGTTTCCGCATTGGATTAAGGAATGCTGTAGGTATTTCTGCCGGTTGTCTAGGTTCGGTGTCGGTTCTGAAAGAATAGACAGGTCGGAGGCTTGGCGGAAATGGCGTAGCAATCTCTGTGTCACTATATGCGCGCAAGAACAGAGTGTTGCCTTCCTTCTTTCTAAAACAGTGCGGTGATGGGGCGACCTTTATCGGCGACGCGGAAGGGGCGACCACTCGGGGAGTGTACCACTTTATCAATTGGCAAGCCGAGGGCGTAGGCGATGGTGGCGTTGAAGTCTGGCACGCTGACTCCGTTGTCGGCGACGGAGTGGCCGCTTGCGTCGGTCGAGCCGTAAACTTGACCACCTTTAATACCGCCTCCAGCTAGTACGCAGCTAAAGGCGGAAGGGTGGTGATTCCGACCGGCGTTGCTGTTGATTTCCGGGGAACGACCAAACTCGGTGCCGATCACGACGAGTGTTTCGTCGAGTAGGCCGCGGTAGTGTAGGTCGTCGAGCAAAGCGGAGACGGAGGTGTCGAGTGGGCTAGTGAGCCTGGCGACTTGATCGTGATTGTCGTTGTGTGTATCCCAACCACCAAGTGTGAGTTCGACAAAGCGCACGCCGTGCTCGACGAGTCGACGCGCGAGAAGGCAGCTTTTACCAAAGCGAGAATCTCCGTAAACATCGCGTGTCAGCTTCGGCTCTTGGCTAAGGTCGAAGGCGGCGAGGTCTTTACTGTTCATCAGCTTGATTGCCTGTTCGTAGACATCGCCATAGGCGCGCACTTGCTTGGCAGGATA
>JABJQI010000171.1 GCA_018663485.1 Opitutia bacterium | reverse complement strand
CATGACACCAAAAACACCTGTTCGCTGGGGCATTTTAGCCTGTGGAAGCATCGCACATCAATTTGCAGCGGCAATGAAGGAATGCCCGGATAGTCTGCTGCATGCTGTCTCGAGTCGCGATATTAGGCGGGCGCAGACCTTTGCGGATCAATATGAGGCGCCTCGCGTTTACGGTAGTTATGAGGCGATGCTGGCGGATTCGGAGGTGGACGCGGTCTATATCGCGACGCTGCATCCGTTTCATTTGGAGTGGATCGCGCACTGTGTACAGGCGGGCAAGCACGTGTTGTGCGAGAAGCCGCTGACGATGAACCTGCGTGAGGCCAAGCAGGCCAAGAAGCTTGCCGACGATAACCGCTGCCTTTTGCGCGAGGCGTTTATGTATCGGCACCATCCACAGACGCAGCGGGTGGTTGAGCTAGTGACCTCTGGCGTGATTGGCAAAGTGCAGATGATTGAGGCAAATTTTTGTTATAACTCGGGTGACCAGCCTGAGTCGCGCATTCAGGCCAAAGCTCTCGGGGGTGGGGCGATTTTGGACATAGGGTGTTACACGATGTCGTTTGCGCGCTTGATTGCGGGGCGTGCGCACGGTCGCGTGTTTGCGGAGCCGCTGGAGTTGAAGGCGGTGGGACATCTAGATCCGAAGACCAAGACTGATATGTGGACGACCGCTGTGATGCGCTTCGAAGGGGATATTTTGGCGAAGACGACCTGTGCGTTGAAAATGAATCGCGAAAACGTAGCTGTGATTTTGGGCGATAAGGGCCGTATCACTGTGGAGATGCCTTGGCATTGCCCCGGCACGATTCGGATTGAGTTGGACGAGAAAGACTCGGTGCAAGAAATTGCGATGCCAAAGATGCGCGCGTTGTTTGCTTACGAAATCGATTCGTTTACCAGCGAGATGCGCGGGAAACCGATCGCTGTGGACGCGGTAGCGATGCGTTTTGACGACACCTTGGGCAATATGAAGGCGCTCGATTGGTGGCGTGCAGAAATCGGCCTAGGTTATGAGGCGGATGCGGTGCGTTAGGTCGGATTAGTAGGGATGCCTGGGCCAGGTGTCCGTTCCTCCGTTGAAGCCGTATGACGATTCTTGTAATGTTGGTTTTCAGTGCCACTCGCAAACGGCGCGCTCAGCAAGCACGCCCAAGCTTTTATAAGTTAGCCATTTCTATGGGAGTCTTATTGTGGTCGTTTGGCACGGCGGATGAGGCAGAACTCGCTCCTGGCTTTAAGTGTAATAATACCAATCGAATGTAAGCTGTCTTCGTGGGTGCTGGAAACATTGCTGAATCTATGATTTATTATGGCTAAGCTATTGATACATCTTAATGTCAATTTCGTTCGGTCTGTAGTGTGGGTTCGCAGCAGCCCTTGAATGATTTGAGAATGGGGAAATCTGATGGCTATAATCTGGGTCTAGATAATGAGGGTAAAATTCTCTTGTGTGGTGATTAATTTGATATACCTAAATTTACTATGAAAATTTGTTGTATTGGAGCAGGATATGTTGGTGGGCCGACGATGGCCATGATTGCGCATAAGTGCGAGGGCGTGTCTGTTACTGTCGTCGATATTAACCAGGCGCGAATCGATGCGTGGAACTCCGAGGAGCTGCCAATCTTCGAGCCGGGTCTGGATGATATTGTTAAAGACTGCCGTGGTAAAACGCTATTTTTCTCGACTGATGTTGATACTGCGATCCGTGATGCAGACATCATCTTTATGAGTGTCAATACGCCGACCAAGACTTACGGTGTCGGCGCTGGGCGTGCAGCGGATCTGCGCTACATCGAAAAGTGTGCCCGTAAAATCGCTGAAGTCGCGGAGAGCGACAAAATCGTGGTCGAGAAATCTACCCTGCCAGTGCGCACAGCTGAGTCGATTAAGCGCATCCTCGAGTCCAACTCCAAGGGCCGGAAATTCCAAATTCTTTCTAATCCTGAATTTTTAGCTGAGGGCACCGCTGTGGCTGACCTTGAGAACCCAGACCGTGTGTTAATCGGTGGTGATCAGACACCAGATGGCCTTGCCGCGATTCAAACTTTGGTCGATGTGTATGCGCAATGGGTGCCGGCTAAGAATATTTTGACCACTAATGTCTGGTCGTCCGAGCTATCGAAGCTTACTGCCAATGCTTTCCTCGCGCAGCGAATCTCATCGATCAATGCGATCTCAGCGCTTTGCGAAGCGACTGGTGCCAATGTCGACGAGGTCGCACACGCGATCGGTACTGATAGCCGTATCGGCCCGAAATTCCTCAAGTCCTCCGTTGGTTTTGGTGGCTCGTGCTTTCAGAAAGATATCCTTAATTTGGTTTACCTTTGTGATCATTTTGGCATTCCTGAGGCTGCGAGCTATTGGAATGGTGTGATCGAGATGAACGACTTTCAAAAACATCGCTTTGCGCGTCGAATCATTTCCACCATGTTTAACACTGTCTCAGATAAGAAAATTGCTGTGCTCGGTTTCGCTTTTAAGAAGGACACTAACGACACCCGTGAGTCGGCGGCCATCTACATCTGTAAAGATCTGCTCGATGAGCAGGCAAATGTTTCAATCTACGATCCGAAAGTGTCGGAAACGCAAATTCGACGAGATTTAGGTCTTGGTTTCGAAGATCGTTCTGTGACCGTTTGTGCAAATGCCTACGAAGCGACAAAGGATGCGCATGCCGTTTTAGTTCTAACTGAGTGGGATGAGTTCAACGCGCTTGATTTCAAAAAGATCTACGATCACATGAATTTACCGGCCTTCCTGTTCGATGGTCGTAACCTGCTCGATTTAGAAGCGCTTCGCCAAATTGGCTTCGAGGCGTCTGGGATCGGTCGTGGAGAGGCTTAAAACCTAGCTTTAATAGGTTATTTTTAACAGACGTGGGTGGCCAATCCTGATTCGCGTCTTTTTGTATACATGTAAATTACCAGTTGCTTCAGGGGAAGGAGTCTCTTTCACTAAATCTTACTAATTTTATTCAACTACTAAAGTATTATCATGATAGTTAAACCGCGCATCCGAGGATATGTTTGTATTACCGCACACCCGAAAGGTTGTGAGGCTAAAGTGCGTGAGGAAATCGAAGTCGCCAAAGCCGCGAAAAGAAGTGATGGACCCAAGCGGGTTCTGGTGCTCGGCTCTTCGACGGGCTACGGCCTATCCTCCCGTATCGCCGCTGCGTTTGGTTATGATGCGGCTACATTTGGCATCTTTTTTGAGCGCCCATCGACCAATGGCAAGCCAGCCAGTGCTGGGTGGTATAATTCCGTGGCATTTGAAAAAGCCGCTCACGAGGCAGGTCTTTATGCTAAGAGTATCAACGGCGACGCATTTTCCAACGAAGTCAAAGCGCAGGCAATCGCACAGATCAAAGAAGACCTCGGTCAAATCGATCTCGTCGTCTATAGCCTTGCTTCGCCGCGTCGCACCGACCCCGAGACAGGCGAAGTGTATAAGTCCGTCCTCAAGCCAATCGGCGACCAAGCATTCACTAACCGCACGATGGACACCGATCGTGACGAAGTGAAGGATGTCACCATCGAGCCAGCGACTGACGAAGAGATTCAACACACCATCAATGTGATGGGTGGTCAGGACTGGGAGCTTTGGATGAAGGCACTCGACGATGCCGGCTTATTGGCACCTGGAGCAAAGAGTGTCGCTTATTCCTACATCGGCCCCGAAGCCACATGGCCAGTTTACACCAATGGCACCATCGGTCAGGCCAAGAAAGATGTCGAGCGCGCTGCGGCTGCCATCACCGAGACTTACGATTGTGCGGCCTACGTCGCGGTCAATAAAGCCGTCGTCACGCAGGCCAGCTCTGCAATTCCTGTCGTGCCACTTTACATTTCCATTATCATCAAGCTAATGAAAGAGAAGGGCACGCACGAAGATTGCATCGAGCAAATGGTGCGCCTTTTTGATGACCGTCTCTATG
Source organism: Opitutia bacterium (assembly GCA_018663485.1). Classification (GTDB taxonomy): domain Bacteria; phylum Verrucomicrobiota; class Verrucomicrobiia; order Opitutales; family Coraliomargaritaceae; genus Lentimonas. The sequence continues at coordinate 1,967 of JABJQI010000171.1, read as the reverse complement.
GTAAGGATTTACAGCTCGACAATCTCGGCCGTATTCGTGTCGACGATTGGGAGATGCAACCCGACATCCAGGCCAAGGTGATTGAAATCTGGCCCAGCATTACATCTGAGACATTGGATATTCTCGGCGATTACACCGGCTATCAACACAACTTCCTCACGCTGTTCGGTTTCGAAATGCCGGGCGTCGATTACGACGAAGATGTGGAAGTCGATTTGCCACTACCGAGTAGTTTGTAAGATTTCTATTTAGGGACTCCGGGCATAAAGCCAGTCGCTACGAAGAAGTGGTAGCATCTCTGAGTGTAGCGAGCGGGTTTATCCCGCGATTTATAACTCTCAAAACAAAACCGCCACCGCAGTATCGCTGCGTGGCGGTTTTTTTGTGTGTGTTCGTAGGTGCTGTGCTCGCGCAGACCGCGAGCGTTTGATAAATGCACAGATAGTAATGTCTGTGTCACGTGATCCTAAACCGTCACCAACTCCGGAACATCGGTGAACAGTAGCTTCAAATCGATCACTGCTTCATCAATGCCGACGATTCTTGCGAGTGCTTTACGGTAGGCTTCCAGCTGCGGTCTGTGGTGCTCGGTGGCGCTCTCAATTGTATTGTATGCGTGGATACGGTCGGTTTTGAAGTCGATGATCTCGGCGCGGGTGATGCTGCCGTCTTCCGCTTTATAAATCACCACGCGGTCGAAAATGCCGTTGGTGAATTGATCGCCTTCAACGTAACTGAATGCGCGCTCGCGCCAGACGACGGCTGTTTTTTTCGGCTTGGTGAAAAGCGTGCGGATGTCTCGTTCATCGAAGCAAGATTGTAGTGCGTTTTTCACTTCTGGAGGGCAATGCTCCGTCATTGCCAAATGTGGAAACGACGGAGTGTTTCCCTCCACAGGTTGTTCGAAGAGATCTAGGCTTAGGTTTGTGTCATCGTTCGCTTGGGGCTTTGGTTCGAATGCTTCAAGCCATTCAATTTGCTCGAAGGCGTCGTGCACTGCGGTGCCAAAGATGCTGGCGTGCTCATCGAGGTCGAAGCATTTGGCGGCGGCGAGTGCACGTGCCTTGTCTGCAGATGGGCGTGCCAGTTGCAGTCGCGGATGTGCGGGATCAAAGGTGGGTGTTGTTGGTTGTTGTTTGCTTGGTATTGGTTGTGCGGGCGCTTCAAAAGACTCGTGCCAGTGTGGATCGCCAGTGCTCCAGAGCACGGGGTATTTGAATGTCGAACGTTGAACGTTGAACGTTGAATGTTGAATTTCCTCAGTCGAATTATGAGTTGGGAATAGCTCGGTGGCTGTGGCCTCCGTGCCGAGTCGCTCTTTGAGGTAATTCACGGTCGTGCCTTGGTGTGCACCTTTGAGGTCGCTAATCATATAGAGCCCGCGTTTAGCGCGAGTCATGGCGACGTAGAGCGTGCAGAGATTGCCGAACCCGCGTTGACTAATACTTTGCTCTAAAAGTTGGTTGAGCATCGGATCGGCCTGCATCAAGTCTTTCTTGATTGGCTCCATGATCCAATCGGCTTTGCCTTGGGAATCGAGCAGGGGATTGATGCGTGTTTCGCTGCGAGCAGTTTTGTCTTCGTTGACGAGGATCACCACGTCGTATTCGAGGCCTTTGGATTTGTGAATAGTCTCGATGATGACGGCATCGCCCGCGTGGCATTCTCCGCTGCTACACTTTCGGAGGAAATTGATTAGGCCATCTATGTCGCGGCGCTCTTCGCTGTCAAAGGCACGTGCTTTGTCGATCAATCGATTGAGGCGTTCGCGGTGGCGGGCGTCGCCAGTGGGCAAGTGAGCGACGATCTGCTCGGTCGCCCAACGCACGGCGCTCTCATGACTATCGGAGAGTAGGCGTGTGCGCAGCTCTGCAGCTGAGCTTGCGAGTGATGGTCCAATGGTGGAGACGTCGATTAGCGTCAGGTAGCCGCGCGCATGTGTATCACCAGGGTGGGCGGCGAGGTTG
>JABJQI010000014.1 GCA_018663485.1 Opitutia bacterium | reverse complement strand
GAGCCACACTCTCTAACACAAACACCACCTCAATTAAAATTGGCGGTGCATCCACCGAATTGCCGGCCCACACCACGATCGAGCTATTGCCCTTCTCGGAGCTCAGTACCAAATCGATCGAGCCACGCACCATCGGATGGTCCCAGGTCAAAAATCCGATGTCCTCACGGCCCAGCGCCCGCTTGCGATCACAGGTCACCATCATGCCCTCTTCTGGTAATCCCGGAAAGGAGTCGGTAAACATTTGCCCTGGCGACAAGTGGTAGCTGCGATCTTCAATGTCCTCGACCGTCACGCCGAAGTGATCAAACATGCGGTTCATAAATTCATCCAGCGTGCGATCGCCATCTTGCACGCGAATGTGTGCCACCAGCTCACTGGCCACCTCTTCGCGAAATGAGTTGAGCGCAATTAAGCGATCCTGCCCCTGACCCAGCCTTGACTCGAGCTCTTTGCGATAGCTGCGGCTGTCCTCAATCAATGCATCCGCCTGTTTCAAAATCGCCGAATCGCCCTCGTGATACACCGGCCCGAGCGTGCGAATCGCCGCACCAAATTTCTCCAAATACGCATAGCCACCCTTGAGCGAATGCTCAACACCATCGATGCCCTCATGGTGCCAACGCATTAACAGTTCCGTGCAGCTATGCTCCAAATACGGCAGATGCACCTTAATGGTTTCCGTCTGGCCGATGCGATCGAGGCGGCCGATGCGCTGCTCGAGTAGCTCTGGATTCAGTGGTAAATCAAACAGCACCAAATGATGCGCAAATTGGAAGTTGCGCCCCTCGCTGCCAATTTCCGAGCACAGCAGAATCCGCGCGCCATCCGCCTCTGCAAACCACGCCGCATTGCGGTCGCGCTGCAGCAGCGTCAGGTCTTCGTGAAACACTGCCGCCTTCACATTGATCTCCTCGCTCAGCGCATCAAAAATCGCCTGCACCTTCTCCTTCGTCCGGCAAATCAACAGCACCTTCGCATCGCCCAGCTCGCGCAGCAGATCCGCCAGCCATTTAATCCGCGGCCCATGCCGATAGTCCACCGGCTCCTCGGGCTCCGCAGCAGTCGCATCCAAATCAAACTCATGCAATAAGCGCGCCTGCAGTTCTTCCTCGGAGAGCATTTTGCGCGGGCTGAGTTTTTGCGGCATCGCCTTGCGCTCTGGAAAACCAGTCAACGAGTCACGCGAATTGCGAAAGATCACGCGCCCCGTACCATGCCGATCCACTAGCTCGTCCAGCAGGGCCTTACGATCTTTCAAGCGCGCAGCAAATTCGGCATCCGAATATTCGTCGAACACCGCGCGCAGGAATGCACTCTCGGCCTTGCTGAGCTTATTGCCATTTAGCAACTTGCCTGCCACCGCTGCGACTTCGGTATAGCTCGCCTGCTCATCTTTAAATTTATCCAGATCTGGGTAACGCTCTGGATCAAGCAGACGCAGGCGCGCAAAATGGCCCTCGGCTCCGAGTTGCTCGGGTGTCGCGGTCAACAGCAGTAGTCCATGGCTCTTGCGGGTCAACGCCTCGACCAGTTGATACTCTACACTCACCACTTCCGGCGTCCATTCGAGGTGGTGTGCTTCATCAACCACCAACATATCCCACTTTGCATCCATCGCATGCGTGGCCCAGCGCTCGTCCGCCAACAATGTGCTGAGACTGCAGATGACCAACTGCTCCGACATGAACGGATTCTCATCTGGCTCTGAATCTAGGATCGACTGACAGCGATCGGCATCAAACAAATGGAACCACAGATTAAAACGCCGCAGCAGTTCGATAAACCACTGGTGCACCAACGACTCCGGCAACACAATCAGCATACGCTCCGCACGGCCCGTCAAATGCAGGCGGTGCAAAATCAAACACGCCTCAATCGTTTTACCCAGCCCCACTTCATCCGCCAACAACACGCGCGGCATGTAGCGATTGGCCACTTCCGCCGCAATGTAAAGCTGGTGCGGAATCAAGTCGATCCGGCCACCCGCAAAGCCAGCTACATCCGACTTACGCATCGCATGTTGACGTGCAATTGTCTCGTAGCGCAGCGCAAACGCATTGGACTGATCAATCTGCCCACCGATCAGGCGATCCTCTGGCTTGCTGAAGCTGATGGTATCCGCCAGCTCCGCCTCCGGCACCTCCACCCCAGCGCAGACATAGGTCAGCAGACCATCTTCATCACGCACCGACTCAACTAAAACAGTTGCACCGTTTTGCGAATGAATCGTGTCACCGACGCGAAACTCGACCCGCTTGATCGGCGCATTGGCCGGTGCATACAAGCGCGCTTCACTAGCTGCGGTAAAAATGAGCCGTATTTGGTGCCGCGAAACCGACTCCAAAATGCCCAATCCGAGTTCCGGTTCTGTCTCACTAATCCAGCGCTGTCCGATCTTAAAATCTGCCATTGCGGAACCGTCGACCAGCGAACAGCCCTTGTCAAAGGCAAGATTTGAAAACTCGCGCACTAATGGCAGCATGCCGTGATTGCCCACCACGGCTATCTCAAATTATACGCAGCGGGCAAGCTTGTTTGAGCTATTGACCACGATCGGAGTGTGCGCGACTCGCCCACAGACATACTCTGCTGCGGTCAAAGAAAGTGACTCGCCCTCACTCTTTGCATTTTTCATTAATCGACGCTTAGCCACTTTCGAAATACCTCAGGACAAGTGAAAACCAAGCGCTTATCTCAGCCAACCTAACGCCGAACTCGCGTCGAAGGTCTTTTCCCCAACGACAGAAACGACCTCAACAGTCGGCACAGCGAAACTGCTAAACGCCTCAAAATAATAAAAAACCAGGTAAGCATCTTAAGTAGTCATCTCAGCAAATATACGTGATTACTAGCAAGCACTCGCAACCCGATTAGACGTTTTACAGATCATTTACAGGTGATTTTTTTCGTGTTCAGTGAGGCTTGATCCCAGTGTGCATCAGGGGTAAAGCAGACATGGAAAAATCGAGTCATTGCTTGAGAGCATTTCTTGGCGACGAGTTTCTAAGAGTGTATTGACATTACTCATACTGCCCCTTCTAGATGGATGTTATGAGAGCGGTACATAATACGAATGTCTTTTTATTTGCGAAAAAACATCTCTTTAAAAGTCTACTGATTATCTCCCTGTTTTTCGTATCTGGTTGTGCAGTATCAAACTACAAAGCACAAAACCCTGAAGCAGATAAAGCACTTGCGCAACAATACGCAGAGAAAACGGTTAAAATCGCAATGGGAGACTTACATCTCCCAGACCACTACTTGGCCTGGATTCGTCCGAGCGCCCACTATTCAGATCAAACACTTCATGAGTTACTGACGCGAAAATTCTTCGGAGAAGAAGCAGCCAATGAACTTAAATTATCTGGGGACATCGTCAAAAACTCCCCGCTTACCATTCAATCTTACAAAATACTCCAGTCGAAGATCTCTACCCCAAGAGATGGGTGGCATGTCGTGATCTTAAAGACAGAATTAATCACCGATCCAAGTCACACAGAAAAGGCTAACTTTAAAATCATCGTCACGACAGAACCCAATGCGAATATAATCAGCTGCGAAATCTTTGTTTAATGCTGCAGCTAAAAAAAGTTCAACCGCCGATTAACCGGTAGTAAAGGAGGGAGGGCGACCCGCCCTCCGTTGTACCAAAACCAGGTCCATGAGGGCGAGTCGCCCACACTCCGATCGCGGTCAAAGAACCTAAAAACGGGGCCAACGTACAGTCTAAAGATCCAGTGCTGATGAAACTAGGCTGACACGGCTGCCCATGCGCAGCCCTTCGGCAATTCGTAGATTCTTCGGGTGCCTGACCTTAAGTCCAGTCCTCAAGACTCAGCCGCCTGTGTTAGGTAGCCGTCTGGATTCGCCTGATGCCAACGCCATGCAGTTTCGACAATGGCCTTCACGTCCGGGTATTTCATCTCCCAGCCGAGTTCTTGCTGTGCCTTCGATGAATCGGCATACAGCGCAGCCGGATCACCAGCACGCCGCGCGTCCTCAACCACTGGCACCTTCAGGCCCGTCACAGATTCAACCGCGTCAATAATTTCACGCACCGAGCTCGGACGGCCAGTACCTAAGTTATAAAAATAACTAGCGCCCGGCTGTTTCAATTGATCGAAGACCGCAATGTGCGCCCGCGACAGATCATCCACATGCACATAGTCTCGCAAACAAGTGCCATCCGGCGTCGGATAATCCGTACCGAAAATCTTAATATTCTCACGCCGACCGGTTGCCGCATCAATCACCAGCGGGATCAAGTGGGTCTCCGGGGAATGGTCTTCACCAATCGAACCATCTTCCGCAGCGCCGGCCGCATTGAAGTAGCGAAACGCCGCGAAGCTTAAACCATACGCATGCGCAAACGACTTTAAGATATTTTCAACATCCAACTTGGTCTGACCATACGGATTGATCGGTGCCTGCGGAGTCGTTTCTACGATTGGCAAGATATCCGGCTCGCCAAAGGTCGCACAGGTCGAAGAAAACACGAACCGCTTCACGCCGTGCTCGAGCATGCTTTCCAGCAAACGCAGCGTCGCGACCACATTGTTTTCGTAATACTTTAGTGGCTCCTCAACCGACTCCCCCACAAAAGCAAACGCTGCGAAATGCATCACCAGCTCGATCTGCTCATCCCGCAGGATCTGCCCCACCGCATGCTTGTCCCCAAGGTCGCACTCATAAAAGGGCACTTCTGAGCTGACAGCCTGGCGATGGCCGAAGATCAAATTATCCAGCACCACCGGACGATGCCCCGCCGCCTGTAACTGACGCACACAATGACTACCGATATACCCCGCTCCCCCAACTACTAATACATTCATGTTTATTGAGATAACTCGTTTGCAGCAGCTGTCCAAATATTAATTCAGAGTTTCAAATGACCGTGGAAGGCAATCAAAAGTGGCCTCGATCGAGAGATCGGGAACCTAGATAGGAGGGCGGAGACTCGAGCGACATTGTCCACCGCGGGAGGGACGACCTCCGTGTCGTCCGCCTCCCTTAGAAGCAGCAGCCGTAGCACGGCAGTGCGTAGATGGTAAATCGGCAATATTTCCAAAACGATTGCAGGGTGAGTGCCGCGGTGCCCTTTAGGCAGTCGGATTGCGAGATCACTGAGACTACATCAGTTAACCGCACGACCCCCAGCATGACGTATTTTCGCGCAGAGGTGCAGGGGCGCAGAG
>JABJQI010000063.1 GCA_018663485.1 Opitutia bacterium | reverse complement strand
GCGGACCGGCGAGTGTAATTGGCTGAATAACTCCGGCACCTCAGTAAATTTAACCAATGGATAGACCTTTTGGCGGAGTACTTTGACCGCACCAGCGTAGTTGCCCCGCTGAATCAGTTTGTTTGCTTTTTGTATCTCGCCCAAGTCTAAGCGCAGCGTTTTGACCATCGATTCGCTGACGGGGAGGGACATTTCGCCGACACTGCCATCAATCGTTATTTCCGCAACCAACATGCCATCTTTATAATCGATAAATTTAAGTGTCTGCTTCGAGCGTCCGTTGACTTGCTGAATATAGATGGGTTGATTGCCAAATTCTGCCCAGTAGGCATTTTCTGCAAAACCGGAGAGTGAGAAACCGATAAAGAGGGCTGCGATGAGCAGGGCTTTGAGTGAAAAGTGACGCATCCGTTTGTATGTGGCTGTTATGACTGGGGCGATGGGGCGACTGATGGTTGTAGCTCTTGCAGTTTCGCTTTAATGGCTTCGACGAGCGCAGCGGGTGCCGCTTCTGCGAGTGTTTCGTTCGCTTCGGTGAGTGTCGCAATCGCATCGGCCTTTGCACCCATACCTAAAAGGGCTTCGGCATCCGCTAGGTAGGCGCGTGCGCACCATTCGCTGAATTGAGAATAGCCGAGAAAGGTACGCTCGAAGAAACCATGTGCTTCGGCATGTTTGCTCTCAGCCATGTAGGCCTCGCCGGTTTGAAACAGGGCACGAGCGTGAACGAGGCCGCGCCAGTCCGGCACGCGTAGAATATATTGATATTTCTCGCGGGCTTCCTCGCCACGGCCCATCGAGGAGAGTAGTTCGCCTTGGCGTAGGATGACTCCGGGGAGTTTCGGCGTGCCAGGGAATTGAGCCTGAATTGCTTCGAGATAGTTGAGTGCGCTGGGTTTGTCACCGCGTTGATTGCTGACGTCGGCGAGGCGCATGTAAGACACGATGGCTGCATCGTCGGTTGGATAAGTGGCCAGCACTTCGTTCCACGCTTCGATCGCAAAATCGAGGCGGTCAGCCCGCGAGTAGTCGGCGATATAGAGCAGCACGCGGGGGGTGACTTCACTAAAGAACGCGCTATCGTAGGACTTGGTGGGTGCAAGTTCGACACCGCTGCGGTAGAGCCCCATCAACATACGGGCCTCGGCCACGCGTTGCTGTTTTGCTTTAAACTGAGCGAGTTGATCGCGGAAGAATTCGACTGGCGTTTCGGTCGGGTAGTCCGCGAGTTGTTTACGGTAGATCGCGATGACTTCGTTGATTGGTGCGAGGTCTTGCACTAACCATTCGCCAAATTGGGGGTGGTTGCGCAGCCGATTGTAGAGGGTCTGATCCAGATCGCTGTTGACGTAAAAGTATTCAAACAAGTAGCCGCGGTCAGTGACGATTTGAGTGCGGAATTCGATATCGTTGTCGAGCCTGTCGAGAAATTCGACGGTCTTTTCCAATGTGACTTGGTTGGTGTTGTATTTTTCAGCGTAGCCTTCGATGAGCGTATCGACGCCGGCATTTTCAGGGTCGTTGGCGAATTGCTCGATGTATTTGCGGTAGAGCGCGAGCATCTCATTGGGCTGGCGGAGGAATTCATATGCACGGCCGAGCTCGAAGATTGCATCGGTGAGACGGCCATCTTCGCCAAAACGCTCGGTGTAGGCCTTGAAGTGCGTGGCCATTTCGTCGTAGCGCTGCAGTAATTCATAGATCTTACCCATACTGAAAGCGGCACCATCGTGAATATCTTGCAGTGTAGTGATGTCGTCGGCCCGCTTGAAGTGTTTCAGTGCGAGTTCGTAATCGCCAGCCAGGTTCTCAACTTCGCCAAGGAAATAGTAGGCTTGGTCGAGTGCGTTGCCGCGTGGATATTTCTTGGTGTAGCTGTAGAGTGTTTCGCGTGCGGCTTCGAAGTCCTGCGCATAAAATTGGGCGGCTCCTTTACGCAGCAGGCCGTCTTCGGCGTAGAGGCTGGTCGGATATTGCTTAAGCAGGCTGTCGAAGCTCTGGATGGCGTCTGCGAATTTGCTGGTTTGCAATTCAGATATGCCGCGCCAGTAAAACAGGCCGTCTTCGAAAATCGGGTTTTGGTGCAGATTTAACCAGCTGTTGCACTGTTGGATGATGTCTTCGAACAGTTGATTCTCCATCTTGTAGCCCGCCCAGAGTGCCAGCATGTTACTGGATGCGGTGTCGAGCGGACGGCTGTCAAGGAAGTCCTTGGCGATTTGCACGTACTCGGTGGATTCGCCTTTGTCCTTCAAGGTGCTGACAAGCGCAATGCTGATGTCGGAGTAGTAATCACCTTGGGGGAATTGCCTGCGATAAGCGCGGCCCACTGTGATGGCAGTTTCGGCCTTGTTAAGTTGCAGAGCGTTGGAAAAGGTCGCGTAGGTGAAGAACTCGGTCTGCTTGTCCTTTGGATTCTCGGTCATCAGATCGAAAAACATCCAGAAAGCTTCGTAGCGACGTGCGGTCTTCGTATAATTACGTGCACGGCGCACCAGCAACTCATTGCGTAGGGTGGGAAGCTTTCGAAGTTGTGTCAGGGTGGCTTCGAGGTTTTTGACTTCTTGCTTGAGGCGCTCGGTCGCTTCTTCGCTGCGCCCCATATCTGTGTTGAATTCGATCTTAGCCTTCTTCTCTGCCACAGACGCTTCGTTATGCTCGATCATGATGTCGGTCGTCTTGATCAAGTTGAGCACGATGGCGGCATCGCTGAGGCGCGCTTGGGCGACCATGGTATCGCTGGTCTTCAGTAGCGCGACGTTGAGGCGGGGGAGGTAGCGCACTTCGGATTCGCGGGCGAGCATCGGCAGCAGCGACATCGCGTCGTCGAGACGTTTCTCGGCGACATAGGCTTCGAAGCTGGCGGCTGCGGCCCAGGCTTGGTCTTCAAAGTCGCGCGATGTATTCAACAACTTAGTGAAGATCGGTAGGCCGTCCTTCCAATCGCCTTTATTATAGTGGATCTGGGTTAGATCTCTGAGCAATTCGCTTTCTTGCTTCAGGTTGAGGCGGAAGGAGTAGGTGCCATCCAACAGTTGCTTCATCAATGCGACGGCTTCGTCTTCGCGCTTCAGAATACGTAGCACATCGACTTTTTTAAGCATCGCGTCCTTCATTTTAGGACTATTGGGATAGTCCTTTTCCAGCTTAGTATACCAGACCAAGGTTTGATTGAGTTCGCGGGCATTCTGCGTGGTGACGAAGCGCTGAATGTGAGCGGTGCCAAGCAAGAAGATCGGGAAGTCGAGCTTGATCTCGGAGTTGTCAGTCGCTTCGACGCGCTTGATTAACTCCTCCAGAAATGGCATAGCCTGCTCCAATTGGCCTGCTTCGACCAGTTGATTGGCCTGCGCCTGCAGGTCAGAGAAGCCCAGCTGGCTGGCATCTTGTGCATGAATCGGTGCGACGCCGCTCAAGCAAATTAGAGCGGCAATCGAAAGTGACTGTTTAATGGAGCGGGGAAGCAAAATAGACGGCTGGTTATGGGTGAAGCAATTTCCAGGAGCAGTAAAACTCCTTATTCAAGCATCTAGTGTAAAGCGTAAATCTTGATTAAGTGGACATTTCCGGCAGCTGCAGACTGCGAATGATAACCTATTAGAACAACTACATCAATTTGCTCAACTCTTCTGCCGCTGTTTCCCACTCGTAGTTCTTCTCCTGCAAACGTTTCGAGATGCGGGCCGACTGCATATTGAGCTCTTTGGCTTTCTCTTTGTCGGCATAAACGCCGGGGTTGCCAAGTTGTTCAGTGACTGCGGCTTGCTCAGCTTCGAGCTTGAGAACCTCTACTTCGAGCTTTGTCACGCGCTTTTCGACGCCTTTACGGCCCTTTGATTCGAGTTTGCGCTTCTCTGCTTCGATGCGGCGGCGCTCTTTAGCGCTGACGACTTTCGGCTTATTACTCGGCTTGGCTTCGAAGTCTGGTCGCGCGTTCTTAATACCTGCGACTAGGCCGCCTTTTTCGGAGCTAGCCTCTGATTTACGCAGGTAATAATCGTAGTCGCCGGCGAAGTTAGTGGTGCTGCCTGCTTGGATCTGGATTGTGTGCTTAGCAATCGCACGGATGAAGTGCACGTCGTGACTGACGAAGACGAGCGTGCCAGTGTAATCCTTGAGCGCGCCAATCAGCGCATCGATACTGGGCATGTCGAGGTGAGTCGTGGGCTCGTCGAGTAGCAGTAGGTTGGGTGGATTGAGTAGTAGTTTGACCAGAGCGAGGCGGCTCTTCTCACCACCACTGAGGACTTTGACTTTCTTAAAGACGTCGTCGCCGCGGAATAAGAAGGCACCCAAGATGCCACGCACCTTTTGCTCGTTCATGCCAGAGACGACTCGTTCCATGGCTTCGTCGATCACAGTGCGTTCGACGTCGAGCACTTCGACACGTTGCTGCGAGAAGTAGCCGACACTGACATTGTGGCCCATTTCACGCACGCCATCTTGAATTTCGACACTCCCGGAGAGTATTTTAAGTAATGTAGATTTACCTGCGCCATTGGGGCCGACTAGCACGATGCGCTGTTGTTTCTCAATGATGAGATTTAGGTCGGTATAGACGACGTGGTTGCCGTAGGCCTGTTGGATATTCTCAAAGGTCGCGACGCGCTGACCGCTACGCTGCGGCTGCGGGAAGCTAAATGAAATGGTATCGGCGGCGCTTTCGGGGGGCGACAGCCGCACCATTTTTTCGAGCGTCTTCATGCGAGCTTGCGCTTGCGAGGCCTTTGATGCTTTGGCGCGGAAGCGGCGCACGAAATCTTCCAAGTGTGAGATTTCGCGTTGCTGGTTATTATAAGCAGCGAGCTGCTGCGCTTCGCGATCAGCCTTTTGAGTCAGGTAATAGTCGTAGTTGCCGTGGTAGCGGTGCAGGTGTCCATTGGCGATCTCGATGATGCCGTCGCAGACGCTGTTGAGAAATTCGCGGTCGTGCGAGATGGTTAGAATCGCTCCAGAGTAATTGCTCAGCTGATCTTGAAACCAGCCCAAAGTCTCGAGGTCCAAGTGATTGGTCGGCTCATCGAGCATTAGAAGGTCTGGCTCCATGACAAGCAAACGGGCGAGGTGCGCACGCATGATCCAGCCACCACTCAAAGTATGTGCGGGCTTATCAAAATCCTCTGGGCGAAAGGCGAGGCCGGCCAAGATGCGTTTTGCCTTCGCCTCCAAGGTGTAGCCATCCAGATCGATAAATTGCTCGATCGCGTCGATATGCTTAGGGGAGTCCTGATCGGGAAATTCGCGCAAGGTATTATATATAGTGACAAATTCGGCTGAGATCGAAGTCGCCAGCTCAGCGACCGTCTCTTCGCCAGCAGGCGCGCTTTCCTGAGGGAGGAAGCCGATCAAGGTGCCGCGGTCGAGCTCGACCTTGCCGCTGTCGCACTCAGTGTTGCCGAGGATAATGTTAAATAGCGTCGTCTTACCGGCTCCGTTGGGTCCGACTAGACCGATGCGATCGCCTTGTAGGATGCGAAACGAGATATCGGTGAAGAGCGTCTTTTGGCCGTAGCCTTTACTGAGTTTTGAGAAGGTAAGCATAGAAAGAGCGCAGAGGTTCGTCGAAGCGGGCAAAGAGACAACGCAAAAGAATTTTTAAATCAGGCTTCGGATCGACACAGACTTGCATGTGCGGCGTATTCTGTCTTTTTTTGAAAAGCACTTGGACAAATGAGCACTATAAATAACAAATCTTCTCTACTCACGCTGTGGCTTGAACCCGCCAGTTCGATGCGTGCAGTGCTCGATGCGGGGCAGGGGCATGCTGCTGCGGTGATGATTGCGGCCTTCTTTGGCGCGGTACAAAGTGGTCGATTTTCGTTGGCACAAGCAGAGTCGGGGCCGTTGCCGTTTGTGGTCGGCGGACTTGCTGGGCTGTGTGGCTTGTATTTATTCGGCTGGTTGACACGTAATTTCAGTCGTTGGTTCGGTGCTGAAACCATGCAACGCGATGTGCGCACTGCGCTAGGGGTCGGTTTGTTGCCATGGACGTTGTTGTCGATGGTGCTCTCTTTTATGCTCGGTGCCGAGATGAACCCCGAAATGATTGTTAGCTTCGCACCAGTGTTCTTTTGCGTGTTTTTCTATGGCTATGTGATTATCCTGCTGTCGCTGTCTGCGGCACTGCGACTGAGTGTCTTGAAGACCTTCTTCTGTTTGGTCGTGACGATTATTTTCAGTTTGTTCCCGTTGACCTTGTGCGCGCAACTATTAGTCACACTATTTGGTTCGGCCGCTTAATTATTTAGCCATGTTGCAATATCTTAAAATTAAGAATCTAGCGCTCCTAGATGAGGTGACGCTGGAGTTGGATGCGGGATTTACCGCCGTCACCGGTGAGACCGGCGCGGGTAAAAGTGTGTTGCTGGGGGCGTTGGGCCTGCTTTCCGGTGCGCGTACAGATAAGACCATGATTCGTCAGGGCACTGATCAGCTAGAGGTCGAGGCAGCATTGTATTTTGAAGACCCCGCAGAGATGGATGCTTTGTTGGAGATCGCCGGCTTACCGTGCTGCGAGGACGGCGTGCTGTTGCTACAACGCAGTATCCATCGAAAGAAAATGCCACGCGTACAAATCAATGGCAGCATGGCAACACTCACACAATTACAGGAGCTGGGTGAGTCGTGGATCGATTTTCACGGGCCTGGTGAGCCGCAAAAACTATTTCAAGAACGCCGCCAGTTAGAGATGCTCGATCTCTATGCGGGAAATGCCGATCTACTCGCCAGTTATCAAGTGGGCTATGCCGCATGGCGCGCCGCGCATAAAGAAATCGAGGACCTTGAATCGGGCGAACGCCTAGACCAGGACGAAATTGATTTTGTGCGTAAACAGATTAACAAGATCGATAGTGTCGGTGTCTCAGAGGATTCGATCGAAGCGCTGGAGCGCGACTACACGCGTATGTCGAGAGGACAAGAGCTGGTGACGCTCGCTGCGGATTGCTCCGCAGGGCTGTCGGGAGATCAAGGGCTGAGCGAACAACTCAGTATGATCGTTGGGCACTATGAATCGCTGGTGGCACTCGATGCCGATTCCGAGCCGCTGTTGCTGCGTGCGCGTAGTGTGTTGATCGAGATGCAAGATCTCGGTGAAGAGACCGGTCGTCTCGCTACTGATTTCGATTTCGATGCCGAAGCCGTCGAGGCGACCACCGAACGGATGAATCTCTGGCAAGAAGTGCGGCGTAAATACGGTGGCAGTGTTAAGGCAGTACTGGTTAAACGCGAAGAGTTGGCGCAGCAGTTGGCAGTGCAAGGCGATATCGAAGGCACGCTTAAAGCCAAACGTGCCGCCGCTGCTAAGCAGGCGCAATCGCTGCGTAAAGAAGCCGCCAAGCTGCGCAAGGGCCGTGAAACAGCTGCTAAGACTTTGGCTGGCAAAGCTGCGGCACTGTTGCAGGCTTTAGGTTTTAAAAAAGCGCGTCTCGAAATTGCGATTCTCATTGAAAAAAAATTGCATGATTTTGGCAACAGCCGCTGCGACTTTCAGTTTGCGCCCAATGCTGGGCAGGATCTATTGCCGCTCAATAAAATCGCTTCTAGCGGTGAGACCGCCCGTGTCATGCTGGCACTGAAGACGGTGCTGGCCGAGGCCGATGCTACGCCGCTGCTGGTCTTCGACGAAGTGGATGCCAACGTTGGCGGCGAAGTCGGTCGCGCGGTCGGAGCTGAGTTGGCGCGCCTTGCAGAGCGACATCAGGTGCTCTGTGTGACGCACCTGCCTCAGGTGGCATCACTCGCGCAAAATCATTTTGTCGTCACAAAATCTCAGGATGATGATTCGACCACAGTATCGATCGGGCCGATACATCAGAATCGTGAGTCGCGCTTGAGTGAGCTTTCTCGAATGCTTGGCGATCGCCATTCAGATTCGGCGCGCGCGCACGCCGAAGAGCTGTTGGCCTTCAAATAGTGGGTGATTCGGAATTCATGTGTTATTTTTCGCATCAAACCTTGAGCCGATGGCCGTGAACAAACGGTTTTTCATAAAAAGTAAGTGGAAAAAGATCGAAATACCCTCCCGATGAGGAAAATATGCTGTCACTATGCCCCGTATTTATCTTTCGCCTCCAGATATTAGTCAGCAAGACCACGCTACGGTTGATGCTGTATTGACTTCGAATTGGGTGGCTCCAGTGGGCCCGCATTTGAAGGCTTTTGAAGCGGCGCTCGCGAAGCGTGCTGGCCGTAAGCATGCGGTGGCACTGAATTCTGGCACTGCTGCGCTGCATCTTGCGCTGCAAATGCTCAATGTCCAGCCAGGCGATACAGTGATTTGCCCGACACTGACGTTTGCTGCGAGTGCCAATCCGATTTGTTACTGTGGTGCTGATCCAATATTTGTGGATAGCGAACCAAGCACATGGAATATGGATCCAATTCTACTGGAACTGGAGCTCGGCGAGCGTGCCGCTTCAGGGGAGCTGCCAAAGGCGGTGATCGTGGTCCATCTGTATGGTCAGTGTGCGAATATGGATCCGATTTTGGCAGTTTGTGAGCGCTATAGCATTCCTGTGGTGGAAGATGCAGCCGAGGCATTGGGCGCGACTTACAAAGGACGTGCAGCAGGTAGCATGGGAGCGTTTTCTTTTTTCTCTTTTAATGGTAATAAAATTATAACGACTTCGGGCGGCGGCATGTTGCTTGCGAATAAGGCCTCGTGGATTGAGCGTGCGCTTTTTCTATCGACTCAAGCGAAAGAGCCAGTGGCCCATTATGAACATCGCGAAGTCGGGTACAA
Source organism: Opitutia bacterium (assembly GCA_018663485.1). Classification (GTDB taxonomy): domain Bacteria; phylum Verrucomicrobiota; class Verrucomicrobiia; order Opitutales; family Coraliomargaritaceae; genus Lentimonas. The sequence continues at coordinate 2,039 of JABJQI010000063.1, read as the reverse complement.
TTACCGGATGAGCAACCTTTTGGCGGGCCTCGGGCTAAGCCAGTTAGATGACCTAGATCGACGCATTGCTGTGAAGCGCGCGCATTTTGAAGCCTATCGTGATGCCTTGGGCGAGTTGCCTGGTGTCGCATTCATGCCCATCGTCGATCCGGATGCGGCGAATTATTGGCTGACCTGCCTCACGGTCGAGCCAATGGCTGGTGGGAGTTCGCGAGATCAGATCATTGATGCGCTTGCAGATGCGGATGTAGAGGCTCGACAGCTGTGGAAGCCGCTGCACATGCAGCCAGTATTTCAGGATTGTGCATCGATTGGCGGGGATTGCGCGGAAGGTTTGTTTGCCAATGGATTGTGTTTGCCGAGCGGTTCAGCGATGAGCGCGGAGGATCGTACGAAGGTCATCGAGATAGTGCGCTCGTGTTTTGCGCAACGACAGCCATAACCAAGAGTATTCACTATGGCTGTTAGCATCTTATCGCGTTACTGCAATATTCGGACCCTAGGGTTATTGCTGTTGTATGCACTCCTTTGTGGGTTGAGTTATTCCATCGCCTTTCAGTTGCGCTTTGATTTTAACGTGCCGGAGGACTTTTACTTGGATTTGGTGAACACCATTTGGTGGGTCGTGGCGTTGAAGCTGATGTTATTGTTGGCTTCGGGGCAGGTGGATTGTGTGCTATCTTACTTTCGATTGCCAGATGCCGTGCGCTTGTCGATGGGGCTATTAACGGCCAGCGCGATCCTCGCTTCAATGTGGTATGTGTATCATGGCAATGGCGTGCCGCCGCGGGCTGTGATTTTGACCGACTTCCTGTTGAGCTTTTTAATGTTGGCGGGATTTCGGGTGGCAATGCGCGTCAGGGCAAGTAGTGGTTTGGAAGATTGGCTCAGCTGGGATGAGGCAGAGAATGTATTAATTGTTGGCGCAGGTGAGGTCGGTGCGGGGCTTTGTTCGGAGCTCAAGCATAAGGCACGTCTCGGCATGCGCCCCGTGGCCTTTCTCGATGATGATGTGAAGAAGATCGGACGCTATGTGCATGGCGTGATCGTGGCTGATGCAATCGATGGCTTGGCTCAAGTCGCGAAGCGCAACGCGGCGCATAAGGTGATCATCGCATTTCCTTCGGCATCCGTGGGGCGTGTACGTGCCGTGGCTAAGATGGCGGGCGAGGCTGGGCTTCGAGTGGATACAGTGCCGGCATTGACAGACTTGGTGACTGGGCGTGCGCAGATGACGCAGCTACGTCCGGTTGAGTTGGAAGATTTACTCGGGCGCGATGCGATCGACCTAAACTCAGATCAGATTCGCGCAATGCTTGCGGGTAAACGTGTGCTGGTGACCGGAGCTGGAGGCAGTATCGGTCGCGAACTAGTGGCCCAAGTGTTAAATTATGTGCCCGCATCGATACTCTGTATCGATCAGGCTGAGCTCGCTATTTTTGAGTTGCAGCAGGAAGTCTTGCAGCAGCACGATCCTGCGGGACTGTCTCAAACGTTGGTATTAGATGTGCATGAGGTGGATGAGCTTGAGCAGGTATTTAAGCGTTTTCAGCCGGAAGTTATTTTTCATGCGGCGGCCCATAAGCATGTTAATTTAATGGAAGTGCAACCTGCTGAAGCCTTGAAGAATAATTTCTTTACGACTGCTGGCTTGGCACGTCTTGCGAGTGCGTCCGGAGTGGAGCGATTTATTCTGATTTCCACGGATAAGGCGATCAATCCAACCAGTGTGATGGGGGCGAGTAAGCGACTGGCCGAGTTGTCTTTATTAGAGCAACAAGGGGTGGAGGGCAACACGACGAAATTTATGGCTGTGCGCTTTGGCTATGTACTGGGCTCGTCGGGTAGCGTCATACTGATCTTTAAACGGCAAATTGCGGCAGGTGGCCCAGTGACGCTGACCGACCCGGAGGTGACTCGCTTCTTTATGACAGTGCATGAGGCGGTCGGGTTGGTATTGCAGAGTGCGACTCAGGGTGACGGTGGAGAGATTTTCGTCCTCGATATGGGCGAATCCATGAAGATCGTGAACGTGGCTC
>JABJQI010000015.1 GCA_018663485.1 Opitutia bacterium | reverse complement strand
TCGCTGCTGCAGCAAAAAAGGTCTGAAACAAAAAAGGCAGACTTCCACTTTCCCCGAAAGGAAGCAACAGCCTGCCATTATTTTCTAAACAAGAAAAGATTAGAAACTCAAACGAGCGCCGACATACGCGGCACGACCGAGCGCAGGATAAGCAGAATCGCCAACACCCACGACATTATATTTCTTGTCAAAAAGGTTATCCACACGACCAAACAAGGACAAATCTTTTGTAATCTGCCAGTTTACAACACAATCAACGAGAAAGTAGTCGTCGCCTTTACCACCTGCGTCAGGGCTGTCATGATAGCCTGTCCCGGAAAGCCCCACACGAATCGCATCAGAAAAATCAATTGAAGTAGAGACTTGAACCGTGTGACGTGGGCGACGAAGCAAACGTCTACCGGCATTCTTGTCCTCGGTGTCTAGGTAAGTGTAGCCAGCACCAAAGCTCATGTAACCTACCGGCGTATAGTCCACACTCAACTCGACCCCTTGGGTCTCGGCTTCCGTAATGTTGTAAACATCATAACGGTAATCACCATCAATAAAACCTAGGTAATTAAAATCGATCAAATCATTAATAGCGTTGTAAAAATAAACGGCGGACCATTCTAACTGGCCCTCCAACAATTGCTGGCGGTATCCAAAATCGTAAGAAACGCCCTCCTCAGGGTTGATCGGAGTGCTGGTGTCGTAATCGTAGGCCAAGTCATTAGGCCTTGGTGGTGCGTATGAATTTGAGACCTTCGCAAATACTGACGCATTCCATTCTAGAATATTATAGATTACTTCAAAATTACCAGACAGCGACTCATCGTAATCGCTGTAATTGTCGCCACGCACACCCGCACGAAGTTCGATCCGTTCATTCAATTGCCACACAGCTTGGAGAAAGCCGCCGAACTGAGAGACATTATTCGAATAGCCAGTTGAATTGCGCTTTAACTCATCGTTTCTGTAGAGCGCCCCACTAGTAAGCAAAAGCGCGTCGAAAATTGTGTAATCCACTTGTAGGCTGATTTCGTCAGAGTTAATCTCGTCATCCGTGACACTGAGTGGGCCTTTACCTTCAAGTTTACTCACGCTGCGAGCATAGAAAAGATGCATGTTCATCTCATCTGTTACATAACATAGGCCAGGGGACAGCATCCAATATTGGTTTTCGGTCCATGCCTCTGGGCTAGGAAAGCCCGCCGAACCAGGGACATCCTTTTCCACCTCGGTGTATTGGCCGAGGAGCTCAAAGGTTAAATCATCTGCAAGCAAATAGTCGAAACGTGAATGAAGCGAATGCTCCTCGGCTGAATCGTTATCACGTTCGTTGTCGGTATTGAACGCTGAAACACCAAGGCTCATAGCCCAATTCTCATTAGAGACCAAAGTAGAAACCGCACCGCGATACGAATCATTCGAGCCGACCTCAGTTTCCAAACTTACCGAATTCACATCCTCGCCCAACACACGCTTGGACTGCAAATCAAGCACCCCTCCGATTCCGCTCGAACCATAGTTCACGGTAGAGGCACCTTTTTGGAACTGTACACTCTCTAAATTATTAAGCCCAATCGACTCGGCATTGAACTGCCCACTGAAGGCTATTGGTAGACGACGGCCATCCAGAAAATAACTAGTGTGATTGCTATTTGTACCGCGAGTAAATACCGAACTCACTGCCCCATAAGCACCATTGCTACGAATGGTCACACCGGTCTCACGCTTGAGCACGTCCGTCAATGTCCGATCCTGCCAAAACTCCATCTCTTCAGCAGAGATATAAGAAACTGATGGTGAAACACGGTCCAGCGTCAATGGTGTGCGGGTAGCAACCACCACATAAGGCACTAGGTCTTGGCTGGTAGTAGCGTCGGCCGCAATCTCTTCGGCGCGCAACTCGGCGGTGGCACAGGTAAGCGCGAGTCCTAGGGCGGACGCTCGGCGTAATGTATTTGTTGTTTTATGCATATCTTCGGGCAGATATTGCCCAAAAAAACAGCGCGACAAGCATAAATGATTAATGAGAATCATTCGCATAATGTAATCTGCGGTACTAAGCCTATATTCAGGTATTTTATAGGCATTAATCCATGCGTATAAATGACTTACCGGCCAACTTCCCGATTAATGAGAACAATTCTCAATAGCTATTTATTTTTGGAATACAGTCAGTCCACAACGCTTGCGACAAAACTTTAAGGAGTGAGGGCGACTCGCCCTCGTTTGCATTCACAGAGGCTCAACGTGGGCGAGTCGCCCACACTCCTATGTTTCGGCAGCTTCCTACTCAGCAATGCGATGCCAATCCCTCGCTACGCTCCTTGAGCTTGGCAGGACACGCCGCAAGTCCTCGGTCGACAATCACCAACAAAAAAGCCGGCCAACAGGCCGGCTTTTTAAGAATTCGATCTGCAAGCGACTAGCAGTCGTAAAAAGCGTTTTCGGCGACTAGAATATTATCCGCCCGCACCACCCGCTGGTTGCCATCGGCGAGCACCAGCACTTTTGGCTTCCAGGCCTTGGCCTCTTCGGCTTCGAATTGGGCAAACGACATGATCACTAATAAATCGCCAAGCTCACCCTTATGCGCGGCTGCGCCGTTGAGGGAAATGGTATGCGACCCTTTTGGAGCCTCGATTGCGTAGGTCTCGAAGCGCTCGCCGTTGGCGATATTGGCAACCAGAATCTTCTCGTAGGCGACAAGGCCGATTTGCTCCATCAATGCGGAGTCGATCGCCAGACTACCCTCGTAGTGGAGGGCACTGTCAGTGACTTCTGCGCGGAGCAGCTTAGACTTGAGGAGCGTGACTTGCATAATCATTTAGAGTATTTGGACAGAACGAGTTTGTCAAAAAGTGGCGCATGTTGGAACGTTTCTTGCCATTTGACAATTTGAATCTGCCCTTCTTTTCGTATTCACTGCCTGAGGCGCTTACATCTGTTGTTCGCGGAGGACGACCGAGACAGTCAACTGACTGGCCTGGCCCAACTCACTTGCCACGACTAGTGAACCGCCAAGCCAATCCGAGGCGCTCTTACACTAGGCCACCCCTGAAAAGAGGACGTGTTGTGTGGCCGGTGGATCAGAACTGTCCCTAACAGCGCCTAGGCATCCTTGGACGATGCAATACCTTCCGACCTGTGCATGGCGACTACGATCTCGACAGCCAAGCAGTGGCCTTTTCAGTAGGCTACCGTTTCTAGCGGCACACGACTTTCACTTCAGGGCAGACAGCAATGTTCGCCCTTTTTATTGGTTCAACGTCGATTAGTCGGACAGTCTCGATTGAAACGACAGACCGTTGCAGCTGAGAAACAACGGGGCCCTGATGGGTGAGCCATTGACCGCGATAGGAGTGTGGGCGACTCGCCCACATTCATCCGGTGTTGCTGCAAAGGAGGGCGAGTCGCCCACATTCATCCGGTGTTGCTGTAAAGGAGGGCGAGTCGCCCACATTCATCCTGTGTTGCTTTAAAGGAGGGCGAGTCGCCCTCCCTCCTTTACCTTCCTCGCTAACCGGGCATGACCCTTTTTTATTGCCACACGCCCAACGCTTCGAGCTGCTTAGTCGCTTGCTCGCCCCAGCCGCGGTTCGCGGCGGGACTCGCAGGGCTCGGGTGCAAAATACGCCCGACCTGCACGTCGACATCTTTCAAGGCCACCTTCGCACGACCTTCCGCGAACGCGCCGACGCCAATCACCCACTCGGGTTGCAACGCCGCAACTAACTCGCGCAAATGTGTCTCACACAGTGAATACAACGCGGCTACCTCAGACGCGGGCAACTTATCTGGTGTACGATTGCGCCCGCTTGCTTCCATAAACACCAGCGGACAATAATTTGCCACAAAGTGATCCGCAAAAAACGCATCTGCGGATTCAAAGCGTTCGCTGAACAAACCCCACAGACGCCGCCCGCTCACCTCGCTACGCTGACAAGCGAAGCCCTCGATCACACGCTTTGGATGTTCGTTGAACGGCTGCTTAATGTCCTCATTCACACCCACCCAGTCGCGCACCAGGGCAACTTCGCCAAACGGCACGCCGGTCTGCGCCATGCCAAAAGGCCCGGGGTTCATCCCCATGAAAATTACTTTCTTCGGCGAGCTGGCGTGCTGCTTCAGATAACTCCGATGCCCTGCCCACGCGTAGTCCAGCGGGTTATAAACATGTGTGGTCGGCGCTGCAAACTGCAGTGCATCGACGCCCGCCGAAAGCCTCAGTGCCGCGGCGATCGCAGCCTCACTGATCGAGTTAGTCATCCTTCGTTTTCCCACCGACATCACTATGACCTAGGTCACGCTCGGGAGCGATCTCATCGCGAATGCGCTGCTTCAGTTCTTTCATCTCAGGGAAGCGCCCTTGGTCTTTACGATTCCACACCACAGTGGCGTCCACCGTCACACGAAAAGTGCCGCCCTCCGCCGAAGGCCGCAGCGTCACTGCGCCGAGTTCACTTTCAAACGTCGTTAACAGTTCCTGCGCCGTCCAACTTGCTCGCAACAACCAGCGACAGCCCGGGCAATATTCAATCTCAACACTTGGTTTCATCGTCATTACAGAGGTAAGTATTAACGCAACGAACCCTCAACACGCTCAAGTTCGACTAGCGCCAATTTATCCAGTAGAGTCTTGGTCGGCTGCCCCAACAGTTGCAACTCAGGTGCAATATCAGCCAACGGGCGCAGCACAAAGTCACGCTCCGCGATGCGCGGATGCGGTAGTTGCAAGCGTTCAGTATCGATATCAGTTTGCCCGAATATCAGCACATCAATATCAATCGTCCGCGGCGACCAACCGCCCGTGCGCACGCGCCCTAATTTATTTTCCACTGCAAGGCAGACATCTAGCAAGGCTTCAGGTCCTAGCTCCGTCTGCACCTCAACCACTGCATTTAAAAAAGGATCCGCATCGCCCATACCAATCGCACGATTTTGATATACGGGACTCGCCGTAACAATCACAACACCCTCCGCACCCAACAGCTTCAACGCCGAACGCATCTGCTCCAAACGCTCACCGAGATTACTGCCCAGTGCGAGATAAGCCATCGTTAGCGGCATCGCGTGACCTCCGCAGCGAAATAATCACAGATGCAATCCACCGGCACTGCAGGTTTCTCCACCTTCACAGTGACTTCCACGGCCTTGTCGAAGCGTTCCAAAATCTCCGTAGCGATCACTTCTGCCGCACGTTCAATCAGATTAAAGCGAAAGCCCACAAAGACCTCCTGCACTGCCGCATAGACGTCGACGTAGTTCACCGTTTGCTCCGGCGTATCTTCTTCAAATTCCAAGCCATCGACCAAGGTCAGCAATACATCAACTTTGAAGCGCTGCCCGAGCTGAGCCTCTTCTTTCAGCACACCGTGACGGGCAAAAAATGCTAAGCCCTTTAATTCGATTTTCGTCTTATTCATAGCGTAAACAATGGTCCATCACTTGAGCGCATTCGCGGTTTTCGCGAACGTCATGCACCCGGATAAAATCAACTCCTGCCTGAATTGCCAATGCCGTAGTTGCCAAGCTGCCACTCAGGCGCGCCTTGGGGTCCTCCAACTCCAGCAGCTTCGCAATCATCGATTTCCGCGAGGCTCCCAGCAGCAGTGGATAACCGAGCTCAACCAGTTCAGGTAAACGACGCATGATCTCCCAATTCTCTGCATAGCTCTTGCCGAAGCCCAGCCCCGGATCGAGCAGGATCGAATCCTCCCTGACACCTTCGGCTCGGACCCGCGCAATTGACTTTTCAAAAAACACCCGAATCGCCTCAATTACGTCGCCGACGCCCGCCTCCTCGGCAGGGCGGTTATGCATCAAAATACAAGCCGCACCGTATTGCCCAATCACTGCAGCCATCTGCGGATCGCGCTGTGCGCCCCAGACATCGTTGACAATATCTGCGCCGGCGAGCAGCGCAGCGGCTGCCACTTCGCTTTTTGAGGTATCAATCGAAATCAGTGCC
>JABJQI010000016.1 GCA_018663485.1 Opitutia bacterium | reverse complement strand
GGGTAGCGGGGGTGATACGGGCTGGCACGATTGAGGCGTGCAAGATGTGATGCACATGTACATTTTCCGACATAGGGAAAGTGCTTTTAGTACCGTCAGCCTTACGGGCACAAACGACTGAGAACTCGCCGATGTGGTGAATCCACTTTTCAACGACCACCCGTGGTGGGCACTCGAGAAAGTTCCAAAGATAGTCGGTGTCAGCCGCTTCATCAGCGTTGTTCAGCTTGATCTGGCCTTTGCCGTCGTAGCCGAAGGCAGCTGTTTTGATCACACAAGGGAAGCCCATGGCAGCGATCGCTGTTTTTAGGCTGTCCGCGGAGTCCGCATATTCGAAAGGCACGCAGGGCAGGCCATTTTCTTTCAGGAAATCCTTCTCGCGCTGGCGATGTTGGCAAATGTGCAGGGCTTCGCGACCTGGTAGCACTGGCTTAATGGCGCTGAGCATATCCAACACCTCAGCTGGGATATTTTCAAATTCAAGAGTGATGATGTCCACCCCTTCGGCAAATGCGCGCAGTGCGGCTTCGTCGGAGTAGGGCGCGTTGACCTCGTGATCGGCAACCATACCTGCAGTGCAAGGACCGGAGGGCTCAAAGATGTGAAAGCGATAGCCGAGCGAACGGCCGGCGAGGACGAGCATGCGGCCGAGTTGACCGCCGCCGAGGATTCCGATTGTGCTGCCTGGTGTAATCATACTAAAAAGTTGGTCTCTGATGGTAATCGCTTGAAAATGACGGAGCATTTTCCTCCAGTGTTTAAGAGTTGGAGGGAAATGCTCCGACATTTTCACCCAATGGGCTAGGTCTCGGGGAGCTCAGTGGCGAGCACGGTGTTGGTCTGGTTTTCACGGAAGGCTTTGAGGCGTTCGCGAACGTCAGCGTCGTGGAGCGAAAGAATAGATGCGGCAGAGAGCGCGGCATTTTTAGCGCCCGCAACGCCAATCGCGAGCGTCATCACCGGGATGCCTGCAGGCATCTGCACAATCGAAAGCAGCGAGTCTTGGCCACTGAGTGCTTTGGATTGCACCGGCACGCCGAGTACGGGAAGATGGGTTATCGCAGCAGTCATACCAGGGAGGTGGGCAGCGCCGCCAGCGCCAGCGATAATAATCTGGATGCCGCGCGCCTCGGCGGTCTCGGCATACGAATAAAGCAGCTGCGGCGTACGGTGCGCACTGACGATCTTCGTTTCGAAGGGTATTTCCAGCTGTTTAAGTAGAGCGGCAGCCTCACCCATAGTGGACAAGTCTGACTGACTGCCCATGATGATTCCGACGACGGCATTGTTCGCATTTGCTTGCATGTGGGCAAGAAAAGCGGATTTCAGCGAGGAATTCAACCACGGATCGAACCATTTCGCTGCTGTATGCACTCGGCGACTAATTGCGGCTCAGTCGAGTGCGTTCAGCTTGGGTGCCGTCGTGCTGGTTTGACCGTTTTTAATTGAGGAGAGCTTGTGGGATCTGGGCGTTCAGTTGTTTTTGCCATTCCTCGGGGATGGCTGCGCTGCCGTGGGCTGCGCCGAGGAGCATGCCGAGCACGAGTCCTCTGGCGCAGTTGTCGCCGCCAGCTATCGCATTTTCTGAAAAGGCCTTTGGCAAGTCGTCAGCATATTTGAATGCGAAGTAGAGTGCTGCCGGGAGCGCGTTATCAATTGCGCAGGATTGACCAAGCTGGTGGATCGCTTTGATCGTATCGAATTTGAGCGCAGCTTTTGCCTTCTGCAATGCCCATGCGGGGGCAGTTGCCTCGAGTGTCGGTTGAAGTTCAGCTCCGTGAATCAAGCGATAACTGGCGGTTGCGAGGAAGGTGGCAGCCTCGATTGATTTGGCAGAATGGTGCGTGAGTCTGGTTTGTTCAATCGCAGCTGTAATCACCTGATCTTCGGGCTCGTTGGCCAGGAATGCGACCAGCGGTGCGATGCGTGCTGGTCCGGCGAGCTCACTCGAGTCGCTGCCAGCTTCAAGTAAGTTGCTGCCTGCTTTGATATTTTCCAATGTCGTTTTGGTCGCGTGGTCGATGTAGTCATCGTAGGCTGGCCACATGGCAAGCCAGTCCTGCATGAAGGATTCAGCTTGCCACGTGTTTTCGCGTGACAGGAAGTCTACCAGCCTGAGTGCTTGATCGCCGACATGGCCTTGATCACCCGCTTGCTTGTGCGGATGATAGGAATCGCTGCCAGGTGCATGGTAGTCTTTAATGTATCCAAATTTATGTGACAGCAAATCTGTATCGTAGATCCAGTGCACGCCTAAGGAGAGGGCATCCGCGGTAAATGAGCCAAGGACAAGCCCTTGGCGGTTGTGTGATAATTCAGTCATATTTTTAAACGAGTTTAGCTTGGCTGGCAGTGGGTAGGTCGGTATATCCTTTTGCGCCTGCGGGCGTATATCAATTGGCCATATCTGTGTCTGGATTGAGCTCAATGCCTTGGGTGTAGCGCTCAATAAGATCCGGTGTGCTGATCAGTGGGCGACCGATTGCAATCATGTCGGCGGCGCCAGTTTCGATCGCGGTGGCGGCAGTTTCAAGTGTGTAGCCGCAGTTACCTATCAGTGGTGCGTTAAAGACTGCACGGAATTCACTGAGTGTCATCTGTGCTCCGAGCTCATGAAAGCCGAACGCTAGGCCGTCCATTACATGTAGATAAGCTAAGCCATATGCGTCGAGTTGTTGCGCGGCATAGGTGTATTGCTCGCGATAGTCGGGCGAGCCCATGTCGTTAAAGACTCCGTTAGGGGACAAGCGCACCGCGATGCGGTTGGCTGGATAGACCTCAGTCACTGCATTGACGACTTCCAATAGTAAGCGTGTGCGGTTCTGGATGCTTCCGCCGTATTGATCCGTGCGGTGGTTCGTTTTAGATTCGAGGAACTGATTGAGTAAATAGCCGTTGGCTGAGTGGATTTCGACACCGTCGAAGCCGGCTGCTTTTGCATTTTTGGCAGCCTGTTTGTAGCTGGCTACCAGCGCTGGAATTTCGTCGGCCTCAAGCGCGCGTGGCACTTCGTAGTCTTGCTTCCCCTCGGGGGTGTGAATCTGGTCGTTTTCCAGTTTGATCGCAGATGCGGATACCGGTAGCTCGCCCTTGTGAAAGTCACTGTGAGAGGCACGGCCCATGTGCCAAAGCTGTAGGAAAATTTTACCGCCTTTGGCGTGGACTGCCTCGGTGGTGAGCTTCCAGCCGTCGACCATTGCATCGGTGTAGATGCCGGGCGAGTGATTCCAGCCGTTGGCTTGTGGACTGATCGTGGTGGCTTCGGTGATGATGAGTCCGACGCTCGCACGCTGTGCGTAGTATTCGGCCATTAATGTGTTGGGGATGCGATCTGCGCCAGAGCGCGCGCGCGTCATGGGTGCCATGGCGATGTGGTTCTTCAGGTCAAGGTCGCCGAGTGTTGTTGGATCGAGTAATTTTGCCATAACAGTGGTATGTAAACGGTGAATCGTTTTCAGGTTTGATTATTCCCTAATGCGAAGTGTTGAATCGGAAGGTGTTAATTGTCGCTCAGGAGTATCCATTCTCCTGCTCCTAGCCAAGCCCATTGACCACGCTGTCCTCGAAGCGCGTGATCTTGGCCTTGACGAATTCGGTGATGTCGAGTGTGTCGTCTTCGGCCAGTGGCGTGAGATCCATCGCGAACCAAAGTTGGTTAATGGCATCGACATTGTTGGAATCAAAGAATGTGGCGTTGGCCTTGCGACGGCCCATCACGGCCTCGCCGTAATTTTTTCCGCCAGCGATTTGCGAGTTGAAGCAAGCGTTGAGTTTTTCGGCTAATTCGGTGTTGCCGCTCACGTCGAGGGCGATCTTGTCATCGTCGCTCAGCCAGTCGAGATCGCGCCAGACTTCGCAGCCATAGACTTTCTTCGGCCGAGAGAAGGGCGGCACGCGTCGGACGGCTTCGAGTACTGCGAGGCATACGGCGATGTGTGAACCATGTTTGTCCGCAGGATTGTGTGTGTAGAGCACCTCGGGCTGTGTTTGCAGGAGAATGGTTTCGAGTTGATCCACCAATGGGCCGCGTTGTTTGGGGTCTTTGATGGTCGAACTGGCCAGCCCTAGTTGGTTGATGAAGCTGTAACCACCCACTTTAGCGGCCTTGCGTTGCTCGTCGATTCGCACCGTCTTCATTTGCTCATCAGTGAAGTCCGCATATTTTCCTGCACGTGAGCTGCCGCTACCATCGGTGCAGGTCACACCGCCGAACCAAAGGGCATCGTCGCCGTAGCATGAGTTGATTCCGTGGAAGGCCATAAACTCGAGATCATCCTGATGTGCGCCGATTGCCAGATGCGAGCATCGGGCATACGCCTCGGGTTTCACTACGTCGTCTGGAATAAAGAGATCAGAAAAGTTGTTGGCTGCAGCAGTCATGATGCGTCTAGCTTGTGGCCAAATTTGGTGCAGAGGCAAAAGTATTGTCAGCAGCAACTCTAATAAATATGCGACTGGAGGATCCCGCGGAATTTATCGGAGTACCTTTACTAGTGCGCGGGTAATTACTTGAGCCAAGCTTTCCAGCTTTCACGATAGCTCTCGATATTGCGCCAATCGACGATTCGAGGTGCGTTGCGTTGGATCCTCTCTTTTGGAGTCTTTTGCTTGTGCAGCTTGTTGACCAGTGCAGTCATGCTCAACTTGCCCCAGTCGTAGTAGGGGTGAACGATCAGCGCACTAACATAGCCTTGATCGATATACATAAAGGCAGAGGGAGAAGACTGAATCGCGACACAGGGCAGTTCACCTGGTTTCCAAGGCAGGGCGGGCATGCCCAAAAGGGGCCAGTCGCCGAGAAAGAGCCAACCTTTAATTAAATTGTTATGGTCGGCTTCTTGGGTGGCACGAATTGTCTCGATCGCAGATTGGTAGTCGGGCGCGCAGCCGACAACCTTTTCGATGCGGCGATAGCCGAGCGTCGCACGTGCACCAGCCAAGCGATCTTGCATGCCGAGACTGGGGTTGTCGTTAATGAGGATGGCAACTCTGCCTTTGGTGGGAAGTGTCGTGAGCAGTGCTTCTGCTGCGAGGCGCCCAGCAGCGACCTCGTCGGCGATGTAGGCGGCGAGGGGCTGAACGCCGTCGATCTGATTCTCGAAAAAGACGACTTCCTGCTCTTGTTCGAGGGCAAATTCAATCGACGAGCGAATGATTTCGGGCTCAGCGGGGCTAATGATGAAGCCGTCAGCGTCTTCGATGAAGAGGCTGGCAAGCGAGGCTGGCTGGCTGCCTCCTCGCTCGACATTAGGAGTATAGACGAGGAGCTCGACGTCGATCGAGTATTGTTCACTCAGTTCACGGGCGGCATCTTGAGCGCCGAGGTGGGTGGCCTGATAAATGGCATCACCATGATCACGCCCGACGATGCCGATGCGATATTCACCAAGGAGTTCACGGTTTTGGGCGTGGGCCACAAGTGCACATAGCAACAGTGCTGGCGCGATGAGGGCGAATTGGATATAACGGAGTGGGGACATGGTAGCTAATCTGAACAGGAATTAACCATAAAAGGCACAAAATATACAAAAGTATTTTTACACCTCGTAGATAATAGCCGTGAGAGGCACAAAAAAACAGGTGTCGAATAAACGACGCCCGCTTTGTAGCAGCCACACTCCTGCCGCTTTTGTGATGTATGGGAACGCGGTAAGATGCCGCTTTTTTTAAAATGCCATTTGCCAGCCCAGTGTGAGAACGGTGTCGGTCTCTAACTGGTAGCCGTTAAGGTCTTGCCATAGAGGCATGCGTAGGTCGATCGCAACGCGTTGGCCTTTGAGCACCCCTGTTGGCACATATAGGTTGATGCCGAAGATGGCGTCTAGGCGTTCGCCGCCGTAGTTGTCCTCATAGGCGGAGGTGACGGTTTTGTTGGGCATCATGGGGTTAGGGGTGACGTCGTCTTGGCTACCTTTGAGCTTGCTAGTGTAGCTGTAGTTCAGACCTGTGTTGATACCGATCCACTCGCTGAGATTGTAGCCTGCCCATGTGGTCGCGCCAAAGACGTCGCCGAGGCGGTAGCCGTTGTCGTTTTCACTTTCGAGGCGGATCACGGCGTTGGCTTGTGCGCCGTAGGACCAGTTGTCGAATTGCTGCACATAGGTCAGCGATGGGAGCAGGTCGTATGTGCCGGAGCCGAGTTGCATCGGTGCGGGGAGTTGTCGGTTGGCGGGCCCGCCCATGCCTGGGGTCGTGTCCTTTTCGTCGATTGATCCAGTGGGTAGGCTCAGGCTCAGGCCGAGGTGAGCTTTACGATTCTCTTTTAAATAGAAGCGGTAGAGTCCGCCGAGTTTTACATCACCAATGCCGCTGGTTTCTGTGGTGAACTTGGTGTTGCCGTTGTTGATCATATCTGCAGCCATCGGGGAGACGCGGTGATCCATCTCGATCTCTGAGTAGTTGCTCATGAGCATGAGGGTGAGTTTGTCAGTGGGCGCATACATCAAGCCGAGCATGTGCATGTTCATCGTCATTGACTCTGGTGTGACCATGTAGCCTTCGGCGAGAACATCGTTTGAGGAGACGCGACCCGTGCCGTAGCGCATTCCGTCCATATCCATGTGCATGCTGCGGTAGGACATCATCCAGCCGCCTTTGGCGTGGGTGTGATCGCTCATCACGGAGATCGGCGCGTGTTCATCGGGACGTCCCTGATAGTTGTCGTCGGTCGCGCAGCAACTGAAGGACGGCGCGGCGTATGCAGCGCTGGTGGCGGTGAGTGTCGAGAAAAGAAATATGTGTTTGGTAAATGTGTTCATTATGTTGCTCGTTGTTTGTTGTTTAGCTGAGTGCTCGCAAATGCGCTGATGCCTCTTTGTGGCGTCTGAGCTTGCTCAAGCTTTTCTGCGGGTGGGCGGATCAGGTTTTATACGGGGCCGAGCAAGCTCGGACGCCGCAAATGAGGGGACGACACGTCAGTCGTCACTTTCGCCCGCAAAGCGACTAGAGTGTCGCTTTTGTTATTAATGCTGTTCGCTATGCGAATCGCGGTGGCGGGGTGGGTACTTTTAAGTGCCGTGGCAGTCCAAATTGGTCACAGTCGCTGAGCTGTGCAGCTATAAAATGTGTGGGTGCGAAGGTGCTGCGCGGCGCTTGGCCGAGGATGAGCGTGAGGCTCTTGGTCTCGCTGGATTCTCTGAAGGGCGCAGATTCTTGCTCGATATCGACTGCTGTGATGATCTTACACAACTCGCAGGGACGATCGCCACCGAAGGTCTCGGCAAAGGCTTGCTCAATGCTGCTCTCCTGCGAGTAGCTAGCAATCATCCAACTCCATGCGCCCAGTTGCAGCAGCAATTGCGGTCCGGTGAGAAGCCAACAGCAGCAAAGTAGAAGAGAAAGCCTACCGAGTCGTTGTATAAAAGCGAGTAACTGCAAGGTGAGAAAGTGGAGGATTGAGATCTGAGACGGGCGACCCTATAATCTCTAGTGGTTCAATTCGTATTGGAGTGATTCGCCGTTGTGTACGATGGTGACGTGATTTTGGCCGTCGGCTTTTTGGGTGGCTTCGGTGCGGCCAATGATTTGTGCGGGAATGCCGAAGGCTTCGCTCTTGGCGATGATGCCGGCGGCGGCTTCGGGATCGCAGAAGATCTCCATGCGGTGTCCCATGTTGTACACGCGGAACATCTCTTCAGTGCTGGTGCCACTTGCCTTCTGGATCGCTTTGAAAATCGGAGGGATTGGCAAGAAGTTATCCTTGATGTGGTGCACGCCGGTGCCGAAACGGATGCACTTGGTTTGACCGCCACCAGAACAGTGCACCATGCCGTAGATGCTTTCGCGGTCTTCTTCGAGGAGTTGTTTGATGATCGGTGCGTAGGTGCGCGTCGGACTCATGATCGCGTCGCCGACAGTCATGTCTGATTCGGGGAGCATGTCGGTCATCTTGTAAGGTCCACAGTAAAGGTATTGCTTGTCGGTCGTTGGATCCACGGTCTCGGGATACTTCTCGAGATAGTAAGGGCTGAGCAAGTCGTGGCGTGCGCTGGTTAAGCCGTTGCTGCCGATGCCAGAGTTCTCGAAAGTTTCGTAAGTGGCTTGGCCAGCAGAGGCGAGCCCGACGATAGCGAGGCCTGGCTTGACGTTGGCATTATCAATCACGTCTTTGCGATCCATGACGACGACTGCGCAGGAATCGACTGTGACGGTGCCAGTTAGATCGCCGACGTCGGCAGTTTCGCCGCCGCCGCTGTGGACGCCGACGCCGAATTCGCGCATGGTGGCGAGGAAGTCTTCGGTGCCGGAAATGAGTTGCCCGAGTGCTTCTCCAGGAATGGCGCGGGCGTTACGGTTAACCGTGCTGGAAATGAGAATGCCATTGATCGCGCCGACGCAGAGCAGGTCGTCGATGTTCATCACTAGGCTGTCTTGGGCGGTCTTACGGAAGCCTGTCGGGTCGCCGGTTTCTTTGTAATGTAGGTAGGCGAGTGTGCTTTTGGTGCCCGAGCCATCAGAGTGAATAATGTTACACTTGTCAGGGTTGCCGGTTAGGATGTCTGAACCTATTTTGCAAAAAGCACCGGGAAAGACGCCACGGTCGAGCTTATCCACGACTGCGTGGACTTCGGATTTGGAAGAGGAGACGCCGCGTTGGGCGTAGCGATCGGATGGGCTGCTCATGATAAGTGTCGGGAAAAGGTAAACCGTTAATTTACGTTAATTTTTTGATGACTGGAAATATGTGGACTTGAAAGTGGTTAGGATGGCGATAATGCGAAGTTATCATAGGTTTAGGGTGACTTTGCGCCACTGTAAACTTGGATGCTTGAAATTTATAATAAGGCCTATGGTTTTCTTGGTGATTCGGAGCTAACTTAGCATTTGTATGAGTTCGTAGTCAGCTATGAGTGATCGGTCATACGTTTTTCGCGGGGTCCGTAGCCAATCTCTCTGGGAACACTCATGGCGGCCCCAATGACTTTATGAATTATTTCGTTTTGCTCGTTCTCATTCATTTAGATTAACGTTAATTGCTTCACCATCTCCGGCGGATCTTCGTCACGTAAATTAACGGTTCAAATTACAACAATTTTTGGTGCTTCGAGCTCGGCAATACGATCCATAATACGGCGGGAGGCTTCTAGGTAGCGTTCGGGGTGGTCTTTGCCAGGATCAATTTCGTGGACTGACATTGGGCGTCCGTAGGCAATATGGATCGAGCCGCCGAGAGTCGGCAGCTTGTGGTTGCGACCGAAGGCTTCGAAGGTGCCGAAGATGCGCGTTGGGATCACGGTAGCCTTGGATTTACACGCAATCATGCCGGCGCCGGGCTTGGGCTCGGCGAGCTTGCCGTCGGACGAGCGTGTGCCTTCGGGATAAATCGCGACTGCACCGTTGTTTTTCAGGGCCTTAAAGATAGCTTTGAGCGATTTAATATCGGCGTTGTTGCGGGCGACGGGAATGGTGTCGAGTTTGTGCAGTGCTTTGCCGAACCAGCCTTTGTAGAGGGTGTCACGAGCAAAATAATTGAATGGGCGATACACTTGGGTGCCGATTGCAGGTGGATCGTAAAAGCTAATGTGGTTGGCGGCGAAGATCGCACTCCCCGTCAGCGGCACGCCGCTCATTCCTGAAGTAGAATAGTCGTAAAATGTGTTAAAAAACCAGTCGGCGGTGACGCGAACGCATTCGTAAAAGGGCGGGATTGGTGGACGAGTGTTGGACATGATACGGCTGTGCGATGATGGCTGATTAGTGATGAGTAGTAGCGAATGGCTAAATTTAGGCAGTAATGATTCCGCAGATGTGTTCGACGACGCTTTCGAGTGGGAGGGGGCCGGTATCGACGCGGATGGCTCCTTCGGGGCAGACGAGTGGAGCGGTTTTGCGCTGGCTGTCGCGCTTGTCGCGTTCGGCAATGGAGTCAGTTTGACCGTCTTTCGAACGGCGTGCGGCACGGGTAGCTTCGTCGGCAAACAGAAAGAAGCGGAAGTCTGCATTCGGAAAAATGATCGAGCTGATGTCGCGGCCTTCCATAATCAGACCGGTAAACTCGGCGTGGTCGCGGGCGACTTGTGCTTGGCAGCGTTGGTAGTGGAACAGAAATTCGCGGACAGTTTCGATCGCGGCAAATTTGGAGACGTTGGCATTGACCTCGGGGGAGCGGATGTCGGTATCGGCGGGTACATCGCCGTTGATACTGAGCAGTGCGCTGCGACCTTTGATGGTGGTGTCGAGTGCCAGCGATTCCAACAGTTTGGGAATGGCTTCGGGTGTTTCTGAGTCGGCACCGGCTTCGAGTAGCGCATAGGTCAGCGTGCGGTAATGCGCGCCGGTATCGACGTGCATCAGGTTGAGTCGCTCGGCAATGGCCCGGGAGGTCGAGGACTTTCCCGTGGCCGCGCCGCCATCAACTGCGATGATGTTGAATCCAGAACTGTTTGGCATATTCAGTTAAGTAAGGCTGTTAGGGCGAAGCGACAAGAACGGATTCCGCGAAGTGGCTACTTCGTCTCGCCCGACGACTGTTCACCTGTCGCTTCAACCTACGCTGGTTTTCGTCTGATGCGGACGACGCGGTGGTGGTCCCTCCCTTTGTTGACGCGGACCACGCGGAGGTGGTCCCTCCCTTTGTATGTGAGCAGGGAGGGTTGACCTCCGTGTCGACCGTGTTGCCTCGATGCGGCCATTCGGTGCTAGTGGTCTGCGGGCGTGGCACCCAAGGGAGGATAATAACAAGCCTCGCCGCTACGACTCGTTAACTTCAGCTTTGCTGACTGCTGGTTGAATTAGGTGCACATGGCGCTGTGGGAACGGAATGGTAATCTGCGCGGTTTCGAGGGCGCGGAAGATGGCCAGGTTCACTGCGAAGCGGGTACGGTGATAGCAATTGGTCGGCACCCAGACGCGGTAGCCAATGTTGATCGAGGAATCGCCAAAATCATCGATGCCGACGTCGGCTGCACGATTAGGTGCGACGTCTGCGACGGTCTGAATGGCTGCAGTGATGCAGCGGATCGCTTTTTCTGGATCAGTGTTGTAGTCGATTCCGACTACCGATTCGATGATGCTATAGTCGTAAGAGTTGGTGAAAATCTCGCCGAGGACATTGCGATTCGGGATGGTGATACGCTGTTCGTCTTCGTTGAGGAGTTGAATATTCCCCAGGTTCACGCAATCGACTTGGCCAGTTAGGCCGTTGAGCGTGAGGGTGTCGCCGACTTTGAAGGGACGGGTGATGATCAGCACGATGCCCGCTCCGTAATTGGAGACGGGCCCTTGAACCGCGAGGCTGAGGCCAAAGGCGCTGGCACCTAACAGGGCAATGAAGGGGGTGATTTCAACATTGAGCTTACTCAGTGCCATGATCGTGGCGAAGACGACGACCACGATTTTTGAAAACCCAGCGAAGAAGCGGGCGAGCGTGACGTCGATCCCGCGCTTGTCACAGATCTTAATAATCAGATTGGCGAGGCGCTTGCCTAGCCAGAGCCCGAGGACAATGATGATAATCGCTACCAGTAGCCCCGCGCCTTTTTCGGCCAGCCAGACCATTAGATTATTCTTTAATTCATCTAGTTGCCGTATTTCTTCGTCGATCATAGCTTTGATAAAAGCGAAAAAAGTGAAAAAGCGGAAGTCTGAAATACGGGTTTAGTCGTCCAAGTCCGACCACCAGTCATCTGACTTTCGTAGTATTTCAGGTGTTTGGCCCGCTTCGCGTAATTCACGCAGGCTGAGCGAATGATGGCGCTTGGCGAGTCGTTGGCCGCTGGAGTCGCAGAGTAAAGGGGCATGGTAAAAGCTTGGCGCGGTCAAGCCGAGGGCCTCGTAGATCAACAATTGGCGGGCGGTCGAAATAAGCAGGTCTTCACCGCGCACGACTTCGGTGATGGCCATTGCCGCGTCATCGACTACCACGGCGAGCTCGTAAGCCGGCTGCCCATCTTTGCGCCAGACTAGGAAATCACCAAAGTCACGCAGGCACTCGAAGGCGCAGGGGCCTAGGCTGAGGTCGTCAAATTCGATCGTCCGATTGCTCGGCACGCGGAAGCGCCAATTAGTTGCGCCTGGGGTCTTGGAGGATTTGCCGGCGCCAAGCGGCGGGCGCAGGTGTTCGGGGTAAATCGCTTCGCTGCCTTTTTCGTCGCCGTGCGGTGCTTGAGTGGCCCCAGCCACATCTTTACGCGATCGATCACAGGGATAGATGAAGCCAGCTTGTTTGAGGTGCTGCCATGCCTCAAAGAACAGTGGCATGCGTTCGCTTTGTCGGTAGGGGCCAACAGAGCCGCTGACATCGGGGCCTTCGTCCCACTGACAACCGAACCAGTGCAGGTCCTCAATCGCGGCTTCGGCAAATTCCGGCTTGCAGCGGTCGGGGTCGATATCTTCGTCGCGGTAGATCAGTGTGCCGCCAGCCTCGCGAGCGCGCTCCATTGCGATCCAAAAAGTGCGCGCATGCCCGAGGTGTAAATACCCAGTGGGTGTCGGTGCGATGCGGCCTCGGTAAGACGTGGTCATGGATATTAATGAATCGAGTTTGTCAGCTTAGCGCAAGCTTTCGGAGCTGTCGCCGAAGGACGAGAGGCGTGCATTATTTTGATCCCTGCGTCCCTGTTAGTTGCGGGGACAAGTCTGATCGGTTTTGCGAGAAACAGTTGGGAGCACTACCAAGCAAGCGCCGCCAAGACCAAGCGCAGCCCAGGCAGGCAAGCCCAAACCGGTCGGTAAGAAACCGAGCACCAGCGCGACCATCGCAGCAATCAGTGCGAAGGGCATTTGCGTGCGCACATGATCCAGCGGTTCAACGCCTGATGCAATTGATGCGACAATCGTGGTATCACTAAAAGGGCTACAATGGTCGCCGAACACCGCACCACTGAAGACTGCACCAATCGCAGCCGCGACGGTGCGATCTCGCTCTGCGTCTGAGCTCTCTCCGCTCAACGCAAAGATGACTGGAATCGCCAACGGCATTAGCACGCCCATCGTGCCCCACGATGTACCGGTGGAAAATGATATCACCGCGCCCAACAAAAAAATCATCGCGGGTAAAAATTCCGCCGCGATACGCCCCTCTAATAATGCACTCAGATGATCCGCGGTCCCGAGTTGGCTAATCGCCGCGCCCAGCATCCAAGCAGCGATCAACACCACCGTTGGTTTTGCGATCTCACGCACGCCCGACAGAAAGACCATGCCCGCTGACGCGCGTGTCTTCGCAGTCGTAATCAGCGCAGCGGCAGCGACTAACGAAGCCAGCATGCTAGCGGCCACGAGAATTTGTGGCACATAACTTTCGGCGCGTCCGTAGGCCTGCGCAAATTTGCTCAAGCTGAACGGTAACAGCGACTCCGCACCAATCACATAAGTTAGCAGTGGAATCGAGAACGTAAGCACCAAGATAGGTACAATCGCTAAGCCCCAATGATTAGCATGAATGGGCGACGTGTCTGCATCGCGAAGTGGCATGTCTCGTGCCATGCGTTCAGCCTTGCTCATCGAGCCTGGGTTAAACTCACGCGAAATGGAGACTAAGGCCAGCAGCAGTGCGAACCAGCAATAGTAATTAAAGGGCAGGGATTTAAAGAAGTAGGTGTAAGCGCTGACTTCGCGCCCCACCAAGGCAAAGCCTTCGTGAATCATCGATAGCTGAAAGGCGATCCATGTTGATATAAAAGCCAAACACGCGACTGCGGAGCCCGTCGTATCGGCGAGATAGGCCAACTTCTGCCGCGACACTCCACAGCGATCTGCCGCCGAGCGCAGTAGCCGGCCAATTAGCATGGTGTTGGCCAGGCCATCGAAAAACACCAACAGGCCAAATCCAAATACCGTCAATTGCATGCGCTTGTGCGGCGCCCGTCCAGAGCCGAGCAATCGTTTGACTAAGCCTTGCAGCCCACCGCCCGCCTCGACCAGCGCAACAAAACCTCCCAAGATTAAGGTAAAAAGTACCGCACTCAGCTTCCAAGAAGAACCAAAAATCGGCCAGAACTGTTGCAGCACCAGCTGTTCGATTGCCGCGAGCGGTGCCCCATTGCTCACCAGCAGGGCGCCACACATCGCGCCGACTAACAGCCCGATCAACGCACTGCGCGTTACGAATACGACTAGCAATGCGGCGCCGCTCGGCACGAGCGAAAGCCATGGGTTACCCAAATGGGCGAGGCCGCCGCTCAATAGCATCAGAGCAACGACAACACTAATCGTTACTAGATTTCGAGGTGAGCGCAGACCAGTCATTTACGTCCCAAACTATGGCTTCAGACGCAAATGTCGAGCACTGGAGATTTCTAAGCACGGTGGCCTAGGATCGAACCAAGTTTGAAGGATGAGCATCCATATCTGAACATTGTGTGACTGGGGCTGCGCTATCAAACCGTAGTCGCCCTGGTCCACATGGAATATGGTAATTACTCATCATTTTGGCCTGTGCAATGAGGATACTGATTCAGTCCTACATTGATCGATTGGCTTTCCGTCCTAGGCCGGACTCTGTTTGAATCTTAATCATACCCTCACTCGTAATCTCAATCCGCTTAGAGTTTCGGTGGCGTTGCTTCGAGGATTATGAGTTAGATCAAGAGTGTGAGTCAGGCTAGACGAGCAGTGCCCCGATATTCGGCAGGTACGCTTTCTCCTTGATTCTCAAACAAATACGCGCACGCTACGCGACTTCTTAATTGGACCCGGATGCGTAAGTTGGCCGGGCTTTTCACCCAGACCACATATCATGACGTTCCACGATCTTGGACTCGACGAGTCTATTCTAAAATCTATCGACGAGTTCGGTTTCACTACGCCGACTCCTATTCAAGCCGGCTCCATCCCGCACATTCTCGAAGGCAAAGATGTCATTGGCTCAGCGCAGACCGGTACTGGTAAGACTGCGGCCTATGCGTTACCGATCCTGCATCGCCTCGGCGGTCACAAAAAAGGCGCACCACCACGTTGCCTAGTACTCGGGCCGACGCGTGAGCTTGCGGCTCAGGTCGAAGATCAGTTTTCATCGTACGGTAAATACTGTGCGCCGAAGTGCTGCCTGATTCACGGTGGTGTCGGCTATGGCAAGCAACTCGACGAGCTGCGCGAAGGCGCAGATGTCGTGATTGCCACTCCCGGTCGTTTGCTTGACCACTTACAGCAGGGCAATTTCGATTTGCGCTCGGTGGAGGTGCTGGTGCTGGACGAGGTCGATCGTATGCTCGATATGGGCTTTATCGATGATGTTCAGCGTATTATTAAGCTCTGTAATCAAAACCGCCAGACGCTTTTGTTCTCTGCGACTGTATCGGAAGACATCAAACGCCTGGTCGCGAAGAGTCTGAAAGATCCAGTCGAAGTCTCAATCGGGATCAAGCTGACGCCTGCTGAGACCGTGAAGCACGAAGTGTATCCAGTCGGCGCGATGCAGAAGTTTGACTTGTTGATCGCTCTGATCGACAGCATGGAAGTTGATAGTATGATTATTTTCTGTCGCATGAAAGTCGGCGCAGATCGTATCGCTCGCTGGTTGCAGGAACGTGATTACAGTTGTGTGGCAATGCACTCGAATCTGCAACAGAAGGCCCGTACCAAGGCCTTGGAGCAATTCAAGGACGGCACGATGAAAATTCTCGTCGCGACGGATATTGCTTCGCGAGGCTTAGATATTGCTAATGTAACGCACGTTATTAATTATGATGTGCCAGAGCATGCGGAAGATTACGTACACCGGATCGGACGCACCGGTCGTGCGCAGCGTGAAGGCGATGCGATGACTCTGGTCGCTCCAGATGAGCAGGCGAAGCTCGATGCGATTGAGAAATTCATCGATCAGCCAATTAAGCAGCGTAAGTTTGATGGTTTTAATTATTTTCACGAACCGATCATTCGCAGCGAGTCTGCTGCTCCGCCGAAGCGTCGTAAGCGCAATTCGGGTTCGAGTCGTTTCGGGCGTCGTCGGTAACAGGGAAAGCTGAAAAGCAGAAATTTGGAAAAGCTGAAATTGGCTTTAGGCCATGGATGCGCACTGACATGAATTTAATGCTTTTTGATAAGGCCTTTGAGTCGGTTCGGCTCGAAGGCAGCGATCCCCGTGCGCAGCATTTGCGTAAAGTGCTGCGTGCAGAGGTCGGCACCTTGGTGTTTGTTGGCTTCGCCTATGGGCCACGCGCGCGGGCGAAAGTCGTGGGCCTAGAGCCTGATGGTAGCTTCGAGCTCGAGGTGGTTGGCACGGAGCCAGCACCTGCGAGATTGCCAGTGACTTTGTTAATCGGCCTACCACGGCCGCATACGGCGAAGCGTGTTTTGTTCGAGGGCGCGAGTCTCGGCGTGGCAGGCATTCATTTTTTCGAAGCCGAACGCAGCGAACCTTCGTATGCGCAAAGTAGTTTGTGGCAAACGGATCAGTGGCGGGATCGTATCCGCTTGGGTGCGGAGCAGGCTTTTAGTACCTGTCTTCCCGAGGTTGCGATGCATGCTGACCTGCAGTCGGCAATCTCCGCACTGCATGGTGCGGATACGCATGTGGCGTTGGATAATTACGAGGCAGGTGGTTCGTTGGGCGAAGTCTTACCCGATGCTGCTGCAAGTGCAGTGATTGCGCTCGGGCCAGAGCGAGGTTGGTCGTCTTACGAACGCGACGTGCTTCGTAAGAACGGTTGGAAGCTCGCGCATCTAGGTGCTCATGTGCTGCGAGCTGAAACGGCCTGCGTGGCTGCTGTGTCGGCGACGGCGACGAAGCTCGGACTTTGGACCGAGCAGACAGCGACGGAGCTGTGAACTCAAAGGAGTGAGGGCGACTCGCCCTCGTTTGCGTCAATATGGGTTCAACGTGGGCGAGTCGCCCACACTCCTTTGTCACTTACTCACGCAAGTGGTCCAATGCCTCAAAGAAGTCGGGAAAGGTCTTGCCGCAGCATTGAGGATCTCGAATCGCGAGCCAGGGCTTGCCGTCGCCAATCAGATCGAAACTGCCGAGGATACCAAAACTCATCGCGAAGCGATGGTCTTCGTAAGTATCGATCTCGATAAGTTGCCCCGCATTACGTGCCTTGAGGGCGCGGGCGCGTAGCTCGTTGGGCTTTATGCGAATAGTCAATGCGTCGTCTTCTTCTTTCACTAGTTGGCCGAGCTTGGAGAGTTCATTCGCCATACCGGCGATGCGATCTGTCTCTTGGTGGCGCGTGTGGGCAATGCCGCAGATGCGAACGGAGCCGCCGAGTAGCGGTGCGATCGCAGCGTAGGTTAGGAAAGTGTCGGAAAATGGGTTGAAGTCGATCTCGCGATGGCCGCGGCCGATTGCCTCTGGGCTGGTACAATTGGCGATCCATTGCTTGGATTTAGCGTCGACGCGCAGTCCGTGGTGGGCGAGCACTTCGATGAAGTGGGCGTCGCCTTGTAGTGGATCGGGGCTGAGGTTGGGAATGGTGAGCTGGCCGCCTTGGACCAGGGTATGTGCCAAGAAATAGCTGGCAGCGGATATGTCTGGCTCGATCGAGTAGATGCCGCTGCACGGCGACTTGTATTGCAATGCTGGCAATGAATAATTGCCATCGGCATCGCTGGAGACTGGGGCTGCGCCAAAAGCTTCGCGCATTTTTAAAGTAATCGCGACGTAAGCGGGGCGCACTCCAGGGCAGGCGAGCTGTACATTGCCTGAACCTGCTGGTGCCGCGAGGAGTAGTGCGGAGAGGATCTGGCTGCTGGCGCTGGCATCGACTGTGGCGGTGCCGCCTTTGTAACCCTTGGCTCTGAGCGTAAATGGAAAATGCCCTGGTGTGCCGTGGAACTCGAACTCAGCGGCATCGAGTGCGACGATGGCGTCGAGTAGCCCGGACATGGGGCGCTCGCGCATGGCAGGGTCGCCGTCGAGTCGGTAAGTGCCGCCTGCTTGCAAAGCCAGAAAAGCGGCAAGGAAGCGCGCGGCAGTGCCGGCGTTGCCAACGTGCAGCTCGGCAGAAGTGTTAGGGATTTTGCCGCTCTCTCCTTTGACCGTGATGGTGTGTGCAGTCTGATCGGCTGCGCATTCAAAGCCCAAGGTGGTAAGCGCTTCCAGCATGATGCGAGTGTCGCGGCTAAATAGTGAGCCTTCGAGACGTGTTTCGCCATCGGCGAGCGCGGCGAGAATCAGTGCACGGTTAGTGATGCTCTTTGAGCCCGGCAACTGGATGGTGTTGTCGAGCTTTTGAGTGAAGGGTGTAATCGGAAGTGGATCGGTCATTTTTTGGAAACGCTGACGAAGCGCGAGTCGCGCGGAGATGGTGAATTGGAACGATTTGCCCCGAGGGGATGAGTAAAGTGGGCGCCCTTTGGGCAACTGAAGAAACAAATTTTTAAAAATGGAGGGAAATGCTCCGTCATTTCCGTGCGTAGATAGAGCTCGCTTGGGCTGTCGGTGGAAACGACGGAGCGTTTCCCTCCAATAGGAACCTGGCTCGAATTACAATTGATCGCGGAAAGTTTTGCCGCGTTCGAGTTGGGCGACGATGCCGACCGAGTTCTGGTTTAGGAGGGCGGTTTTGAGATGATGAAGCTGCTGCTCGAAGCCTTCGATCGCACGCAGAACTTCGTCGTTGTTTTGTTCTAGGATCTGCTTCCAGAGCTGCGGATCGCCAGATGCGACCCGTGTCGTATCGCGTAGTCCACCGCCGGCGAGGGTCCGCCAGGTGTCGTCTTGGGTGGCGAGGTAGCCGCAAAGCGTGGAGGCGAGTAGGTGTGGTAGATGGCTAACGTGGGCGACGATTTCGTCATGTTTTTCGGGCGACACAATTGAGACAGTCATGCCGAGTGTATCCCAGAATGCGCAGAGTTTGGCGATCGCTTCGCTGGAAGCCTCCTCGAGTGGTGTGAGCATGCAGGCTGCTTTTTCAAAAAGGTTGGATTGTGCATATTCCATGCCTGCTTGTTCAGAGCCAGCCATCGGATGCGCGCCGATGAAAGTGGCCGAGTGGCCTTCGGTTACGCTGCGCGCTTCACGGCAGATCAGGCTCTTGGTGCTGCCGACATCAGTAATCAGTGCGTCTGGGGCGAGTGCTGGGCGGATTTGCACTAGAAGTGGGACGATGGTTTGGACGGGTGTGCAGATTACCACCAGGTCACTGCCGGCGACTGCCTCTTCGGGGGTGTCGTGCACCACATCGCACCAGCTCTGCTTCAGGCACTTTGCGCGCGACTCAGGGCGTCGGGACCATGTCACGACTCGTGTGGCGAGAGCGCGTTCTTTTACTGCCATGGCTAAGGAGGCGCCGAGAAGGCCTGGCCCCAGGATTGTAATCTGCTGAAACATGAAAAACTTCGATTATTTAAGAAGAAAGAAAAAGATAGTGTGTGATATACACTTTCTCGGAGAACTGACAACTGACAACTGATGGAGCCTTTAGCCTTGCGGCAGGGCAAGCGTGCAGTTCATTTAGTCAGACCGTTTTTACAGTGCCAGCTCCAATTCCCTTATGCTCCGTTTGAAGAAGTCTCTCCGCACCCGCCGATCCTACGAAACCAGTGGTTTTAAGCGATTCATGATCGTGTTGCTTATAATCATAGCCTGTTCGGCTATGTTGGGGCTATTTTGGTTCTTGAGTCAATTTGGGCCGAAGGAGGTCGATTATAGCGTACGCACTGCAGCGGTAGAGATTTCAGTTGAGGCGATCGCGCTGCGTAAGCAGAGTGTTGAAGTTGAGGCGCAATTTGAGGAGGTGTTGGCGATGCGTCAGGCTGAGCCGCAGGATATGTTGTTGTTGAAGCGTGCGCTGGATCTGCAGCGTCAATATGTCGATGCGACGCCTGGTTATAATATTCAGGCAACGCAACGCTTGGATAATCTGCGGCAGCGCTATCAGAATTTGTCCGCTGAGCTGCTGAGGGTAACCAGTCTAAAATTGGAGTCCGAGGCGCAGGCTTTGGCGAATGATCAGATGTATGATGCGGCGTGTAATAAGTACCAGGAAGCGTTTGAGGGGCAAAAAGCAATCAATGAGAATTTCCCGTTGAGTTCGGCCTACAATGTGGGGCGTGCCACTCGCTTGCAGCGGCAGGCACGCTATCTCACGGCTGAGCCGTTGTTACAGCAGAGTCTCGATTTTGAGCGAGATGCAGATACATTTATTGCAAAGTACGAGTGGGAGTCTGCAGCGGCCATGTTGCAGCAGGCCATACGTATCCAGCAGCAGCTTAATCGTGAATATCGCGGCACCAATCAAGCGAGTGTGCCTAGGTTGGAGGGCTTAAAGGTGAAATGGGTGGGGATCGAGTCGGGTCAAGATTATCTTGAAATCGAGGAAGTGTCGAGGCTGGCTGATGCGAGTCGCGCGGAAGGTGAAACGCTAAAGTCGGCGAGCTTGTATGGGGAAGTGGCACGGCTGCAAAAAGAGTTGAATAAAGCGTATCCCGACAGTCCTTACGCATCATCGGAGCGAGTGATAGAGTTTCGACGAAAAAGTCAGACCGCCCAAAGCGTTGAGCTGGGCTTAAAGGTCGAGGAAAATCACGATTTGCTGAAGCGCCTACTCTCTGAGCGTCGTTCGTATGAGGCCGCGGAAGTGATTGTGGCTTTGCGTCGCGATATTAAGCACATGCAGAATGCGTTCCCGCGAAGTTCGCTCAATGATGAGGAACTTGAGGTGAAGGTGCGCTATTTGAACTTGGTGCAAAGCGACCTCGGCTACATTCAGGATCGTGTGTATGATGCGTTGCTTCCTGTGCCAGCGGCGAAGGGTTTACGCATGCTTCGTACTGAGGTGCCTCAAGCACTGTATGCTTTGATCATGGGCACGAATCCGAGTCGTAACCAAGGTGATGTGAATCCGGTGGATTCGGTGAGTTGGACCGAGGCTAAAAATTTTTGCGAGCGTTTGTCTTGGATTTTAGGTCAAGAAGTTCGCTTGCCATCAGAGAATGAATTTCGCCAAGCCTTGGGTCGTTTGCGTTATGTCGTGCTTGAAGAACACGTCTGGAGTATTTCGGATGCAGATGGGGTGGCTCAGCCCGTCGGCAAGAAAGTGCCGTTTGCGAGTGGGTTTTACGATCTGCTGGGGAATGTCAGTGAGTGGTTAGAGTCAGGCGATCGCTTTACCTCGGAGGAGGCACGTCATATTGGCGGGCATGCACAAGACCGAATAGAGTCGATTTTCAGCGTGCCGACACGATATGCATCACGAGGCGAACGTAATCGACTAACTGGTTTTCGAATCGTGGTGCTCGTCGATTGACATTTAATTAACTTGTCGGGGGCAAGTTCGAGTTGCTTTTGGGGATGGGCTTCTGGCATAGTCCCAGCACGATGAAGCATTTAAACGAAGCAGTGAGGCACGCGGATTTGCAAAAAAAAGTAGATCGGGCTAAGCTGATTATTTTTGTTTTAATGTTTTTGTTTATGACACTCCCCTTTGTGGCTGCGTGGCTGTCGGGCGCACTTCGTTTTTAGACTGCTGGCGATCATTCTTTGATGAAGAAAACTCTGCTCATTTTTCGTATCTTCTTCCTGCTGATCAGTCTGCTTGGTTGTGTGTTGATCTCGTACCAGGTGCCAGAGTGGAGCTTGTGGCTAGTCATTTTCGTCGGCATGAGCATGGCGAGTCTGGTGATTCTGATCGACCTGCTGCTGCGGGGTTTTTCATTGCGTGGCCTCTCGGGGATTACCTTTGGTCTGGTCATCGGTGGTACGATTGCCTATCTGCTGGGCACGTCTCCCTTGTTTGAGCCCTTGGAGGGAGACCCTGAGTTAGCGCAGATGCTGTACTTGGCTCGTCTAGCTTTGTATGTGATCTCGATGTATCTTGCCACCGTGATTGCGCTTCGCGGTAAGGATGAATTTGATCTGGTCATTCCATATGTGCGATTTAGCCCGGAGAATGTAGAGACGCCGCTCGTGGTCGTGGATACCAGTGCCTTAATTGACGGGCGTATCGCGCCCATCTGTGAGAGTAAATGGATGGGACATGCTTTGTTAATTCCACGCTTCGTGTTGGATGAACTGCAAGCTATTGCGGATTCTCCGGATCCGATTCGCAAGGAGAAGGGCCGCAAGGGGCTGGATATTTTGAATCGACTACGTAAGATGAAGCATCTGGACCTACGCATCCACGAGAGTGATGTTTTGGATGTACAGGCAGTGGATTCTAAGTTAGTTTTTCTGGCAGTGTCAATGAAAGCTAAGCTGCTAACAACGGATTATAACTTAGCAAAACTTGCAGAGTTTCATGAGGTAGAGTGGTTGAATATCACAACCCTAGTGAAGGCGCTGAACCAAAAAGTCTCGATTGGAACTCTGGTGAATGTTGAGTTGGTGCGGGCTGGCAAAGATGCAGGTCAAGCGATTGGTTATCTGTCGGACGGCTCAATGCTGGTGGTGAATGGCGGTAGCTCGCAAATTGGTAAAGAAGTGCAAGTCGAGGTGGACTCTGTGGTGCCGTCTGCTGGCGGAAAAATGATTTTCGCGACGTATCGACCGGATGTTGCCGTGGCCTAGGCTTGCAGATTCAGGCCGCATGAGCACAGACGTCAAAAAGTTGTTAAATTCCTAACCGTGCTTGGCTTTTGCTTGATATTCCCGCAGCGATGGGTTTCAGTGTGTATCTGCTCAGATCCCTCCGAGTGGCATATAAAAATATCAACAAAAAAAGAATATCATTATGCAAAATAAAAGTAAAAAAGGATTCACACTCGTTGAAATCATGATCGTAGTGGTCATTATCGGTCTTCTCGCTGCAATGGCGGTTCCAGCCTTCCAGAAGGTTCGTACCACTTCTCAGTCCAAAGCGGTGCTAAATAACATACGTCAAATCACATCAGCGGCAGATCAACATTTTTTAGAGAATGGCGTTACTACCGTTGCTATTGCCGATCTTATCGGTGCTGATAAATATATCAAAGGTGTGAACGAGGCATCTTTGCAGGTTGCTGCTGAAGATTATACCGATAACATCGAACAAGGTACGGATTATGTCGTGACAGGATTACCAGCTGGAGCTGGTGACGCAGGAGGTACAACAATAACAGTTGATTTCTAAGTTAATTTCTGAGTTTTAACCAAATTTATCGACTGCCACAACACCCTGTTGTGGCAGTTTTTTTGTGTGCGCTCGGCAGGGCGCTCTTGCTCGACAATGCTCATGGATAAAAATAAAAAGTTTGTTACTTTCCTAGCAAGAAGAAGAGTCCGCTGAAAGGCAAGTGTGGCATCGCGAGGTGTCAGTGCTGAGCGGGAGCATCGACTGTAGGGATTTAGCAATTGTTTGCTGGTCAATGTCTGTAAGCTCACCCAAGCGACGGAGAATCAACCGCCCATTTAGTGTGAACAGTTTTGCTGGTATTAATGAGGCGTGAGGGAGTCCTGCTTGTGCCCATTCTTTTAGGGAGGCGTCGTTAAACCAATTTGAGCGTGTCGCCGTGGTAATCATGCAAAGGATGAGGTGCCCAGTCTGTTCTTGATACTCAGTTAAGAGAGAATGAGCGTGGGACGTCGTTTGCTGCTTCCTGCTTTAGCCGCAGTTACGCGTCGGATTAGTGGGGCTGTTGATCGGTACGCGAGCTAAAGCACTGCGCTACATTGACAACAAACACAATTACACCTTTTTCGGGGGTTCTTGGAGAAACAATACGAGACGATCGGCAGTTTTGGGGCCGATGCCTTCGACTTGGGTGATTTCTTTTGCGTCAGCGGCGCGGAGCTTTTCGATCGAGCCGAAGTGTTTCAGTAGGGCTTGGCGTTTGTTGGGGCCGAGGCCTTTAAAATCGTCGAGGATGGATTCGCGCAGTTTCTTACTGCGTAATTCCGCGTTGAAGCTGTTGGCGAAATTGTGCGCCTCGTCGCGGATGTGCTGCAGCATGCGCAGTCCGGGATCGTGATGCGAGAGGTTGAGCGGCTCGCGACCATCGCTGAAGATGATGGTCTCGTTCTTCTTGGCCAGTCCGATTAAGGCGGGCGGTTCCAGCCCTTGGCCTAAAAAGGCTTTCAGCGCGGCGGTCACTTGGCCTGCGCCGCCATCGATGATGACCAGGTCGGGAAAGGACTTTTGTTCGTCGCTGAGGCGACGATAGCGGCGGCCGACCACTTCTTCCATGGCCCGAAAGTCGTCGTTGCCGATGAAGGATTTAATTTTGTAGCGGCGGTAATTCTTGCGGTCAGGCCTGCCGTTTTTGAAGGCCACCATGGAGGCGACGCAGAAGCTGCCAGAGATGTGCGAAATGTCGAAGCACTCCATGCGCTCGGGGATGTTGCGGAGTCCCAGATCCGCCTTCAGTTGTGCCAGTGTTGCGCTTTTGGGGGTGGGATCGTGCAGTGGACGTTCGAACTTTCGCGTGCGCTCACTGGTCTGCTCCAGCGCGGTGATGCGGTCCCGCAGTTGCGCGGCTTTTTCGTAGTCGCGGCTTTCGGCCGCGGCTTGCATCTGCTCTTTGAGTTCGGTGAGCCATTCCTTTGTTTTGCCATCGAGAAAGGCGCAGGCCGCATCCACGCGTGCACGATAGTCGGCCTGGCTTAGCTCGTTGGGGTGCTGGTAGATCTCGGCGCGCGCATCGTCATACAGTCGCCATTGATCCGCTTCTATTAGGATGGGACTGGCGTCACTGAGCAGGATGCCAAATTTGTTACGCAGGGCAGCGAGGGTTTGACGTAAGTGAGTGGAGTGGGCAAAGGGGCCGTAGTAGTGCGATTTGCTGTCGGTGCGGTTGCGGGTGAGTCGGAAACGTGGCAGTGGCTCGCGGTGATCGACACGGACGAGTAGGAAGCGCTTGTCGTCGGTAAAATCGGTATTGTAGCGCGGCTTGTATTTTTTGATCAGCTGTCCTTCGAGCAAGAGCGCTTCGGCCTCGGATTTGACGACAATCAAGTCGAAATCGTAAATCAGGTCGATCATGGCGCGCACTTTTGGTTGCGAGACCATGGTCTTGCGTGAGGCTTGGAAGTAGGTGGAGACGCGCTTTTTTAGATCCTTTGCCTTGCCTACGTAGATCGTTCGCCCAAGGCGGTCTTTCATCAGATAGACGCCCGGCTTGCGTGGCAGCCGCCGGACTTTTTCTTTTAGATTTGTGTGTTCTGCCTTTGGCATTTGTAATGTTTGCGTTATAAGTCTCCTGACTTGCCTATATGTAGGGTTAATTTGTCGCGCTGTCTAGCGGCCTGTTTATGTCAAAGCCACTTTCAGTCGAAGTCATTAATTTTGGAGACGAACTTCTCGTCGGTATTCGTGAAAATTCACATCTCACTTATTTGGGTGAGCAGCTGTCGCACCATGGTGTCTCGATTACTCGCAGTCGCGTGGTGATGGATGATGTTGATGAAATTAAACGTGGCTTTCTGCAGGCTTGGGAGCATGCGGATTTGGTCATTACTACTGGAGGGCTAGGACCGACGGCGGATGATTTGACGCGTGAGACGATTGCGCAGGTGCTGGGCGTCGAGCTGGTGTTTGATCCTGAAGTTGAGGCGACGATCAAGGATCGATTCGCAGTTTTAAAGTGTGAGATGAGGACGCATCATTTGAAGCAGTGTTATGGCTTCAAGGGTGGAGAGGCCTTGCATAATGAGCGGGGCACGGCACCCGGGCTAATTTATCAGCGAGGTGAGAAAGTTTTAATCATGTTGCCGGGGCCGACGCACGAGTTGAAGCCGATGTTTGAGAAGCAAGTGCTGCCGCGATTACGGCTAGACGGGCGGATCGGTGAGGGCGATGCTTATGTACAGGTACGCACGTGCGGGCTTGGTGAATCTTCGGTGGAGCAGATGATGCAGCCGATCATTGAGCGACACTCAGCATTGGCTGTGGCATATTGTGTGCACTACGGGATGGTGGATGTGCGCTTGGCTTGTCGCGACGGTTCACTGCAGCTGGCTGAACTGAAGTTGATTGCACAAGAGGCGCGGCAGATTTTCCGAGCCGACTTTGTCTGTTTTGGCCATTGTTCACTCGCTCATGTAGTGTATCACGAATT
The DNA here is from genome assembly GCA_018663485.1 of Opitutia bacterium. Classification (GTDB taxonomy): domain Bacteria; phylum Verrucomicrobiota; class Verrucomicrobiia; order Opitutales; family Coraliomargaritaceae; genus Lentimonas. Next base: position 4,854 of record JABJQI010000016.1, on the reverse strand, counting down.
GCGGGCATTAGACCGGACCTTGGCCATCGCCGAATCCTGTACGGGCGGTTCGTTAGCGGATGCGTTCACTGATATTCCTGGTGCTTCGAGTGTCTTCGCTGGTGGTGTGGTTTGTTATACGGATGATGTGAAGGTCACTTTACTAGGAGTGCCGGAGTCGCTTATAAAGCAACACGGGCCGGTGAGTCCGGAATGTGCGGTGGCGCTTGCATCTGGAGCGTCGGAACGTTTATCAGCAGATTATGGACTGAGTGTTACTGGCTTTGCTGGGCCAGATGGGGGCAATGAGAAGCACCCAGTTGGCACAATTCATTTTGGGTATCACTCACCTGTGGGCGTATGGTGCAAGACAGTGCATTATACGGGCGGGCGGCTCGATGTGAAGGCACGCGCGGTTCAAGCAGCACTGGATTGGATGCGGCGCAAGCTGCGCAAGTACAAGCTGGAAGAGTTCCTGAGTGCTGAGATAGGACGCTAGGGGATTAATTAATTTCGTTGCTGACTTCCGCGTTGCGCTGATGGGCGGAGTGGACACATTCGACAGTTCCTTATTCAATCATTCATCATTCTTCCATTATTACGGTGCAGCCGTAAGAGCCATGTCAGCGAAAGCCTTCACATTTATCTGCGGCGACGACGATTATCTTGTTTCTGAACGAGGTAAGGAGTGGTTTGCAGAGCAGACCAAAGACATCGCGGACGATCTGTCCAAGGAAGTGGTGGATGGAAGAGCGGGTAACGTCGCCGAGGTGGAAGATGCAATCAATCGCTTTACCAGCGCAGTGCAGACGCTCTCGCTGTTTGGCGATCGCAAGGTTGTTTGGCTGAAAGATGTCAACTTTATGGCCAATAGTCAGACCGGCAAAGCGCAAGGTACGCTCGATTTGCTGGACAATTTGAAGGCGACCTTGGAGACGCTCGATTCGGCCCAAGTCGGGGTGCTGATCACTGCTCAGCCAGTTTATAAAGTGCGTAGCTTCTACAAGTGGTGTCAGAAAAATGCTGATTTCACGGCACTGGCAGTGGATAAAAACGCAGCGGCGATGTATGCCCGTATGATTCAGGACGAGTGCGAACAGGCGGGTGTGAGCATTGCGCGCGAGGCAGTACAGCTTTTGATCGGCAAGGTGAATGGTAACTCACGCTTGATCGTGGCTGAGACGCGTAAGCTTGCGACTTATGTCGCCGACACGGGTGAGCAGATCACCGAGCGGCTGGTCACTGATCTAGTGCCAAATTTTGGTGATGCCGATTTCTTTGAGGCAGCCGATGCCTTTTATTCATTGAAGCTCGATTGGACGCTGCAAGCCCTGCGCCGGCATTTCTTTACCAATAACGAATCGCGCCCGCTGCTGGGCAGCTTGCAATCGCGCAACCGTTTGCTGATTCAGCTGCGGGTGCTACTCGATGCAGGAGCGATCCGTTTGGGTGGTCGTGGCATCGCTAAGTCCGAGCTCGAAGCGGCGGCCCGCACTTATGGACAGCATTTCGGTGGGAGCGACGAGAAAAGTAATCTCAACGTCTTCACACAGAACCCATGGTATTTAGGTAATCTAGCGGCTACCGCTAGTAAGGTGCCGCTCAAGAAACTCATTCAATTTCAAATTGCCTTTGCCGAGGCCTTTGAAGGCATTCTTGAGCGTCCCAATCAACAAGAAGAAGTGTGCCGTGAGTTGGCGATCAAATGTTTGAGCTAATGATGGAGCGCTGGTGCGGCGCTTGAGTGTGCCACTCCTTGAGGGCAACTTTTGTGCTCTCGGTGTTTTGCCATTGCAGCGTAGTCCTAAAGTATGGGAGCCACTCTGCCACTGCTATTTCCCATGCCAATCTAAATGCCTTGAGCTGCTTGTCTGCCTTTAACACCACCACAAAGTGGAGGATTTCGAAGCGACGGTTGCTGATTCTAAGAGTTTGAAGTCTTGGAACGTATCGAGCGGAAATAAATTAATCCCGTACCGTGTCGATTGCAGCAATGATACGAAGAGTCATGTTAACCGAAGAACGAAGGTGGTTTGCTGACGCATCTCGCTTCTTAGGTTTACGAGCTTAGTGGATTGTTAAATATGATGGTCAAGTATTGCAGGAGAGGAATGCTGGTTCAAGTCGTGGCCAGTTTTATGGCATTTCAAAAGGGTTGGCTGGATGACAGATTGCGGCCCGAGGCTAATTTGCGTTGTTAAGGAGGTGGTTTAATGCTGAAGAGAGTTATAAATTAGGTATTATTACCGATGAAACAGAGCCAAGGATGAACGGATCCTGTGAAACTCGCTAAATTATTATTTCAATTCGACTGTTTTGATTGAATTCAGTACGCGCCTCATCTGGTACACATCTACTGCGGAACTCGTTCTTTGCCGCTCAAGAGGGAGTCAGTGTTGTCCTAGTTGCGTGACTCTGAGATCGTTGTGATCTGTGCGCTTTTTTGGTCGCATGGGGAGGCGAGAGCTGTAGTTTCTTTCGTTTTCTCAAATTTAAGAAGCTATGGAAAACATACCAAATGTATTAGCGGGGCGTTACGCCTCGAAGGCAATGTGCGCAGTCTGGAGCGCGGAAGGACGTATCAAGTTGGAGCGTGAATACTGGATCGCCGTGCTGCGTGCGCAAAAGGAACTTGGTCTCGACATTCCCCAAGAAGCGATCGACGCGTATGAGCGTGTGAAGAACGAGATCAATCTCGACTCGATCAACCAGCGCGAAGCGATCACACGGCACGACGTGAAGGCGCGTATTGAAGAGTTTTGTGACCTAGCAGGGCACGAGCACATTCACAAAGGACTGACTAGCCGTGATTTGACTGAAAATGTTGAGCAGCTACAGATAGTCAAAGCCCTCGAGGTCGTGCGTAACAAAGGCGTCGCGGCCTTGCTTGCATTGGCCAATCGCGCCGAGGAGTGGAAGTCACTGGTGATCACTGCCCGTACGCACAACGTGCCCGCGCAGCCGACGACTTTTGGCAAGCGCCTTGCGATGTTTGGTGAAGATCTGCTTCTCGCAGTTCGCGAACTCGACCGTATTATCGACAACTATCCGATCCGTGGTCTTAAGGGGCCAGTCGGCACACAGATGGATCTACTCACACTGTTCGACGGTGATGCCTCTAAGGTCGCATCACTCGAAGGCAGTATTCTTGACCACCTCGGTGTTGGCGCAGCGCTTGATGCCGTCGGTCAGGTTTACCCGCGTGGGCTGGACTTTGAAGTCGTTTCGATCTTTGTCCGCCTCGCATCGGGTCCGTCTAGTTTTGCCAAGACACTGCGCATCATGGCAGGGCATGAGCTTGCCAGTGAAGGCTTTGCTAAGGGGCAAGTCGGCTCTTCCGCGATGCCGCACAAGATGAACAGCCGAAGCTGTGAGCGCATCAACGGATTTGGGGTCATTCTAAAGGGCTACCTGACGATGGCGGGCGAGCTCGCCGGCGATCAATGGAACGAGGGTGATGTCTCTTGTTCGGTGGTGCGTCGCGTATTCCTTCCCGACAGCTTCTTTGCGATCGATGGCCTGATCGATACCTTCATTACGATTCTCAATCAGATGGAGGTTTACCCCGCGGTGATCGAACAAGAAAATCAACGCTACGGCCCATTTCTGGCCACGACCACCGTACTCATGGAGGCAGTCAAGGCAGGTGCAGGCCGCGAAGAGGCCCACGAAGCGATCAAGGAGCACGCGGTGCAGACGGTTCGCGACCTGCGTGCCGGCGCGATCATTAGCAACGATCTAGTCGCCCGCCTTGGTGCCGATGTCCGCCTCGGTCTTTCCGAAGCGGAGCTCTCTGAAATGATGGGCCGCGCTCAAGCGATGACTGGATTGGCGACTGTACAGGTTGAGAACTTCTGCGCGATGGTTCGCGAAGAAGCTCAAAATTTCCCAGATGCGGCTAACTATACACCAGGCGCGATTCTTTAAGTGTTGCGTTCACTGCGGCCGAAATTACACACAATATATATTTTAAATTAACAGAGAAAAATTACCTATGTCAGAAGAACTCGAAGGAAATTGCCTCGTCGCCCAATCCGGTGGCCCAACATCCGTTATTAACGCCAGCCTCGCGGGTGTCGTTGCCGAAGCACTCAACCACGAGTGTATCGAAGAAATTTACGGTGGGGTAAACGGGATACTAGGCATCTTGAACGAGCAACTCGTCGATCTCGCTGCAGAGACTCAGCAAACTATCCGCGCTCTTCGCCACACACCTGGCGCAGCACTTGGTACTTGCCGTTTCAAACTTAAGAACCAGCAAGACTACGACCGCGTACTGCAAGTCTTCGAGGCTCATAATATCCGCTACTTCTTCTACGCTGGTGGTAACGACTCGCAAGACACCGCCGACAAGATCTCTAAGCTAGCTCAAGAACGTGGCTATGATCTCCGCGTGATTGGTATTCCAAAAACAATCGATAACGACCTCGTTACCACAGACCACACACCAGGTTATGGTAGTGTGATCAAATACATCGCGACGACCGTTAAAGAAATCGCCTGCGACAACGCGGCGATGGGCCAATACGACTTGGTGCAAATCATCGAAGTCATGGGCCGCAGTGCAGGTTGGATTGCAGCTGGTGCCGCTCTTGCCAAGGGGCGTGACGAGCCAAATGCCGCTCCACACCTTATCTACCTTCCAGAAGTCGCTTTCTCGGCTGAGAAATTCATCTCTGATGTGCAGCACGTTCTGCAAAAGGAGAAATACTGCGTCGTCGTCGTGGGCGAAGGCCTCGTCGATGCAGATGGTAACTTCGTTTCCACCGCAAGTGCCAGTTCTGATGCGTTCGGTCATTCCCAACTCGGTGGTGCGGGTGAATACCTCCGTAGCCTAGTTGAAGAAACACTGCAAATTAAGGCACGTGCGGTTTC
>JABJQI010000017.1 GCA_018663485.1 Opitutia bacterium | reverse complement strand
CCTAATCTTACTCTTAATCCCCGATTACCCAGTGCCAAAGTATGAGTAAGATTAAGAGTAGGATTAAGAAAAACTAGCACACAACACATGCTCACAGAATTCATCGACCTACTGATCTACGATTGGGCGGGAATGGACCCCGAATCGCGATTCGCAGGCGCGGTCCACTTCTTCCTTTACGACACGATCAAAATCTTCGCGCTGCTTGCGGTCATGATCTTTGCGATCGGCGTGTTGCGCAGTTACCTGCCAGAGCACAAGCTCAAGCAATGGATGAGCCGCGGGGGCCTTTGGGGCAATCTTATCGCCGCACTCTTTGGTGCCATCACCCCGTTCTGCTCCTGCTCCTCGATCCCCATTTTCATTAGCCTACTACGTGCGGGTGTGCCACTCGGAGTGACCTTCTCATTCCTGATTACCTCCCCGATCATCAACGAATACCTCGTGGTGCTAATGGCTGGTTCGTTCGGGGTGCCGATCACCATCGCCTACGTCGGCAGCGGGCTACTGATCGGCACCGTCGCAGGTGGAGTACTCGGCAAAATGCGCTTAGAAAAGCACCTCGAACAAGACATCATTAATGCCAGCGACAGCGAGATTCGCCTGCAGGCCTACACCTTCTTTGGACGTATTCGCTATGGCTTCGATGAAGCTATTAGCGTTATTAAACAAATCTGGCTTTGGGTGCTTATTGGTGTCGGCATCGGGGCATTCATTCACAACTATGTACCACAAGAAATGATCCACAACGCGATGGCTAGGACCGGCATCTTCTCCGTGCCCATCGCCACTACGCTCGGCGTGCCAATGTATGGCAGCTGTGCCGCCATTGTACCGATCGCCGTCGTGCTCTTTCAAAAAGGCATTCCTATTGGAACAGCCCTCGCCTTCATGATGGCAATGGCAGCACTAAGCCTCCCCGAGGCAATCATGCTGCGCCGCACGATGCAGCTCAAACTGATCGGCATTTACTTCGCGATCACCACTCTCGCGATCATCTTTACAGGCTATCTGCTCAATGCATTAGCACCGTATCTTTGATCACAGCACGGGAGGGACGCACTCCGCCTCGGCAGCCGAACCACTGAAGTTCATACGCGGACGATGCGGCGCTAGTCCCTCTTAACCACTTTCAACCTTAAACCTTAATATTTCTTTTTATGAAACCAAAAGTCCTCATCCTCTGCACTGGCAACTCCTGCCGTAGTCACATGGCCGAAGCCATCTTACGCGCTGCCGCTGGCGACTTCTTCGACGTCTTTAGCGCTGGTTCCAAGCCAAAGGGCGCCGTGCACCCACTCGCACTCCAGGCCATTGAAGAGCTCGGCATTAGCACAGAAGGCCACACCTCCGACCACCTCGATCAATACCTCGATCAAGGGATCACGACAGTTATCACCGTCTGCGGCAACGCCGACCAAGTCTGCCCAACCTTCCCGGGCCAAGTGAACCGCTACCACTGGGGTTTCGAAGATCCCCCGCACGCACAACGCGAAGGCGAATCCGAAATCGACGCCTTCCGCCGCATCCGCGACGAGATCAAACTAGTCTTCGAAGCCTACGCCTTCGGTTACCGCGACGCAGTCAACGCGTAGCTTCACTTTTAATCATTCTCTTAATACTAATCCCTCAGCGACGAACCAGGTGTAGGGCTGCCGCTCGCGGCATTGTGCCTAGCGATGCCATCATCCCTTACGATGCGCGGCACTCCGCATCCAAGGGTATAATAACAAGCAAAGGCTCCACACTCAGATCATAATCCACACCAAGGAAACCATCACCATGAACGACGACAACAATACAGGTATTAGCTTCTTCGAAAGATACTTAACCGTCTGGGTGGCTCTATGCATGCTATCCGGAATCCTCATCGGAAAGTTTATGCCAGGCATACCTGAATTCCTGGGAAAACTGGAGTATGCGAATGTCTCCATCCCTGTCGCGGTTCTGATCTGGATCATGATCTATCCGATGATGATGAAGGTCGATTTCAAGAGCGTAAAAGATATTGGTAAAAACCCGAAGGGCTTGTTCGTAACGTGGATTACAAACTGGCTGATCAAACCCTTCAGTATGTTCGGTATCGCGTGGCTGTTTTTTTACGTCGTATTTAAAAATCTAATCCCCGCGGAACTAGCCAAGGATTATCTGACTGGTGCGGTATTACTGGGAGCGGCCCCTTGCACAGCGATGGTCTTTGTCTGGAGTCACCTGACTAAAGGTAATCCAGCGTATACCGTGGTGCAGGTCGCGACCAACGATCTGATCATCCTTATCGCGTTTGTGCCGATCGTAAAATTCCTCTTGGGTGTCAACGATGTCTTCGTGCCATGGGATACACTATTTTTGTCAGTGGCGCTCTTTGTTGTGATACCACTGACCGCGGGTGCGCTCACACGAGGCCACATGCTCCAGCGCAAAGGCACTGATTACTTCGAAAATACATTCCTACCAAAATTTGGCAACCTTACCATCATTGGCCTGCTCCTCACCTTGGTCATCATCTTCTCTTTTCAAGGCACCGTGATCCTCAACAATCCAATACACATTGGTTTGATTGCGGTACCTCTGGTGATTCAGACCGTGCTCATTTTCTTCATCGCGTATCTTGCGGCAAAAGCGCTAAAGCTACCGCATAATATTGCGGCGCCAGCAGGTATGATTGGTGCATCCAACTTTTTTGAACTGTCAGTGGCAGTCGCCATTGCCCTATTTGGAACCACCTCACCAGTGGCGTTGGTAACCATTGTCGGCGTCTTAGTCGAAGTGCCTATCATGCTCGCGCTGGTCGGATTTGCGAACAGAAGTAAAACATGGTTTCATGCCTAACTGCATCGATTGACCGAGGTAATTTAATCTGACTCTGACATTGATGCGCTATCTCTGGCATCACATCCACACACAGTAACACAGAGATTCTTTTGCTCCAGCAGTTACAGAACTCATTCTATGGCGCTAGGAGCTTATCCAAGTATTTCACAAACCAGTCGTTTTTAAATTAATCATCGCGAGGAATTAACATTAGCAGCCGCATGAATAGATCCAGAGCACTCTTACTCATTACGACCGCACTTATTTTGTGCGGCTGTGCCAGCACACCAAAATCCATCAGCGGCAACTACGCGCTCGTGACACTCTCAAATACCGACACCACGCTTGAAAAATCAATCATCATGCATGTTCGCGAAAACGGCATCGCTGGCTCAGGTCCAGTCAACCGATGGCAAGCCACGATCGACGATGGCGAAATTGGTCCGATGATCAGCACACGCCGCGCGGGCCCACCGCATCTCATGCAATACGAGTCTGATCTACTCACGGCCTTAGAAGGTGCTAAGTTCGACCTCGATGGCCGAGGCAAGCTGACCTTCAAGCAAAAGCGCGATGTGACCGCAGTCTTCGAATACGTCGAAATCAGCCCTGACACATTCAAGTAGGCACTTCACACATTCAATCCAACCAAAAGGCGGCTCCAATCGGAGCCGCCTTTTTTATTGAAACGCAGGTGGCTTTCGTCGGGGCTTTGCTAAGTAGCTCGGACATACCTTAGTGCTCTCATGTCAAAGATGTTTTCGACGCGGTCTTATACTCATAAATTGAAAAGTCCCGACGCAGACAAAAAATACAACTCAACTACCTTCATGCGCACAGCCCGTAGCATAAGCTCCGGTCTCGCCGACGGCGCGAAAATCGTCCCTGCCCCCAAATACTACTCAACTGGAGCGAATAGCTTTTCAACGTATTTTGCGATCAGATCGTATTCCAGGTTCACTCGGTCGCCAACCTGCTTGGTATGTAAATTTGTGATTTCCATCGTGTGCGGGATCAGCCAAATCGCGAAGCCTGAGGCATCCACCTCGGAGACGGTCAGCGAAATACCATCCACGGTGATGCATCCTTTGCTAACGATATACTTCAATTTGTCGGCATCGGGCTTAATCCGAAAAAAGAAATCTTTACCGCGCGGCTCAATCGCTTCGATCACACCCGTGCCATCAACATGCCCCGACACGAAGTGCCCACCCATCCGTGTACTCGGCAGCAAGGCCCGCTCTAGGTTCACCTTGCCACCTGGCCCAACCCCATCGATCGAAGTCAAACGTTTGGTCTCGCCGAGTAGATCAAACTCAATCCGTCCCGCATCAAACGCCACTGCCGTCAGGCAACAACCATTTACCGCGACACTGTCGCCCATTTGCAAATCCCGGGGCACTACTTCCGCAGCCAATACCAAGCGCCATGAATTTTGCTGCTCTTCAAAGGACACCACGGTCCCTGTTTCTTCAATAATTCCAGTAAACATAAGTTTCAATAAACCGGATTCCGCGTTCTTGTCGCCAAAAAAGTACTCGCCCCCAACAACCCAGATTAATAAATGCGCTTCAATTTGCCGAAAAGCGCATTACCTAGGCTTGACATAGATGCAAACTCTCCTTTTCTGAGCATCTTTTCAAATTGGACGCCAGAGTAGCTCAGTGGTAGAGCAGAGGACTCATAAGCCTTTGGTCGGCAGTTCAAATCTGCCCTTTGGCACCATTTTGAAAAGATTAACCTCTCGTGAATGCGGGAGGCTTTTTTGTGCTAGTATCAATTCGAAGGTTCAAATGTGACTTAAGCTGCCCAGAGGGCACCCGCTCTCGACACTCTTCACGAACTCAGGCCAAATTCTCCATCCGCCATCTCAGTGCGGTCGCACTGCATCAGACCTCAAGTTTCAGTCCTCAGGCCCCTCTCCTCAGTCGACCAACTCTGGGAGCTTCGTCTCGGCGTTGATTGCGATACGACCTTCGCCATTGAGCACGCTCAACAGGCGAGTGCCAATAAAATCGGCGCGCCAAGTGCGCAGCATACGGTGGCGCTCGGGGTCGGCAACTTTGGCTTCGAGGACAAATGCGGTGACGTCTGCTCGGTTACCAATCAGCGGCGGATCGATATCAGCCGCTAAGCATATGCCTTTAATCAATGCCAAGGTAAGATCGACGCGGGATTCATAGCCATCGTCAGGAGAAGGTCCCTTGTGCCGGCCGTTAGGCAATTCAGGCAGGTCACCCGAGATGCCACGCTCAATCGCCGCCCAAATCTTCGAGCGATTGCGCTCAAGTGCGCGTTCGGTGAGTCCACGGCTAGGCTGAATCGCTTCAGCGGATTCCGGTGGGCGTTTCATCAAAGAGATGATCGCATCGTCAGATAAAATAAAATTGCGCGGCAAGTTGCGTTCACGGGCCTTGAGTTCGCGCCAAGAACCAAGCGCACGCACGATGTTGCGCTGTTGATTGGTCAGCGAACCGCTGCCCCGCACGCGCGGCATATCGGCCTCGGGGTCGAATTCTTGATAGAGATCTTCGTTTTCGTAATGCTTCATCTCATCGATGATCCACTGCTTGCGACCGAGAACCTCGGCCTTGTCCATAATTTTGTCCATCAAACGAGTCGAGTAGCGCACGTCGTCTTCGGCATATTCCATCTGCTTTTCAGTGAGCGGACGTGCGATCCAGTTGGAGCGCGTCTCAGATTTGTCTAGGCGCACTTTCATTAAAGTCTTGAGCAATTCACTGAGGGAGACTGTCGATGAGAGGCCAACAAAGCCTGACGAGCGCTGCGTATCGAAAATATTCCTCGGGTAGGCACCACAAGCGCGTTTAAGGATGGTGAGATCCTGCTGCGCATCGTGCAGTATCTTGACTGTATTCGGGTCTGCCATCAGCGCGGCAAAGGACGACCAGTCTTCGATGGCCGGCGCGTCGATCAGCTCACAATGGCCATCGGGATAGCCGATTTGTACCAGACCAAGGGTTGGGTAATAGGTGCGATCCCAAACAAATTCGGTATCGATGCCGACTGCACCAGCCGCTTGAGCGGTCTGCACTGCATCTGCGAGAGCTTCTGTGGTCGTAATCATGTGGTCACTAAAGTCGCTAAAATCAACACCATTGGAAAGCAGAATCTCCAGCGGCATGCTGTTATTCGATCATATAGGCGTAAAATACCCCTCACTAGCCTTGATGCCGCCGCAACTTTCGTTCAAACCTAATGAATTACACCAACAACTTTCCCTATTCCGTAGCGACCGACCAACATAAATGGAGACCATTCCCAGCATACGCGTTGAAAATCTCACCCGCCAATTCGGCGGCCTCACCGCGATTCAGAACGTAAGCTTCACCGTCAACCGCGGTGAAATCGTCGGCTTCCTCGGTCCCAATGGCGCAGGCAAAAGCACGACCATGCGGATCTTGTCCGGAATCATGCCGGCTACCTCTGGTTCGGCTTGGGTCAGCGGGGTCGCCGTCGCACAGGATCCGCACCTAGTGAAACAGCGGATCGGCTACATGCCGGAAAACAATCCACTGCCAGACGACATGCGGGTGATCGAGTATCTTCGCTTTCGCGCGCGACTCAAAGGCGTCTCTGGCCGCAAGTTGCGGGATACGGTGCAAGAAGTCATGGAGACCTGCGATCTCGCACGCACGGCTCGTCGCAAAATCATCGGCACACTCTCGAAAGGCTTTCGTCAGCGGGTGGGTATCGCCGATGCGCTGCTCGGCAAGCCTGAAGTAATTATCATGGATGAGCCGACGATCGGCCTCGATCCGCATCAGATTCAAGGTATTCGTAAACTGATTGATAATCTGCGCGGGCGCTTAACCGTGGTCCTATCGAGCCACATCCTACCGGAAATCGAACGCTCTTGTGATCGCGTGATTATCATCAACCGCGGCCGCATCGTGGCCAGTGGCACTAGCGACAGCCTGCGGCAGGAATTTTTACCGGGGAATCGCTTCGAACTTCAAGTTGCAGGCAGCGAACGCAGCGTGACTGACGCGTTAAAAGCTAAGGGCTTTGAAGTCGAGATTTTGCAACGCGAAACTCGCGAGGACAATACCCTGAACCTTACGGTACGCCTCGAAGGCAATGGCGAACTCGGACCGCAACTGATCTCCGCACTCAACGATGCCTCGGACTGCACCCTACGCAGCCTAGCCCCTCGCGTGCCTAACCTCGAAGAAATCTTCCTTGCCGCGACCAAGCGTTCTTGGGAAGAAACCATCGAAAACTCGACAGCCAAGCCGATCGCCATCGCCAAGACCTAGGCATTCATCAATATCATTATGCGTAACTTCTTTGTCCTGCTCAAACACGAGCTTCGAATGCTGCTGATCAGCCCGCCGACCTACATTGCCGCGGTGCTTTTTCTTGGTTTAATGGGATTTCTTTACTGGGCCATCTTAAGAGGGATGGTTAACACGCCCGAAGAAAACCTACCACTTGTGCAGTTCCTGAGTATTTTCTGGATTCCAGCATTTTTTGTAGTGCCGCTATTGACTATGCGTAGTATCGCAGGCGAACGCAGCACTGGCACACTTGACACACTCATGACCACCCCCACCTCGCGCGTAGCCGTTATCCTCAGTAAATTCGCCGGCGCATACACCTTTTACATGCTCTTATGGCTCGCTACGCTCAGCTTCCCATTGCTTGCTGCGAAGTTTTTCCCCAGCGCAGTACTGAGTGGCAGCTTGCTGGAACCTGCCCCCATCATCGGCGGCTTCGCATTCCTCGCACTCAGCGGCATACTATTTATTTCAATCGGCATCTTCGCCAGTAGCATCACTCGCAGTCAATTGGTCGCCGGCATGCTCAGCTTCACGACCCTGTTCGTCGTCATTATCGGCGGACAACAACTCGGCAACATCGCCGCGGGCGGCGCCAATCTCTCTTTCTGGATGTCCGAACTGGTCAACTACCTACAAATCTTTCAACACCTCGACGATTTCTCACGTGGTGTGATTGATACGCGTCCCTTTTTCTACTATACCAGCACAGGCTTGCTCCTGCTGGGATTGTCCACCCTCGTGATCGAAGCGAAAGCCTGATGAAACCAAGCCGCTTTAACGAATTCCGCTTTGCTCGACGCTTTCGCACCGCCAACCGCGGGATGCAGATACTACTCAGCTTGAGCCTCATCATCGCTCTGAATTACATCTCAGCGAATTACTTCAAACGTGTCGATTTGACAAAATCAGGTGCCTACACACTCGCTCCCGAGTCGAAAGCTTACATCCGTGCGCTCAAAGAACCTGTGGAGATTATCGTCACCATCCCCAAAGAAACGGAGGAGGATGCCCTCGACATCATACGCGATGATCTGAACAAACTCTTGCGCGAATACGAATTCGCGGGACTGCGCGACGGCAAAGCCTATATCACCGTCGAATTCGTCGACATTTACCGTCAGCGCAAACGTGCTCAAGAGCTAGCGGCAAACTACAATCTGACTAAAGAGAATGCTATTATCATCTCGTCCGGCGATAAAGTGCGAGAGATTAGTCAGGTCGGACTCTACGAATATGACAATGGCAAGACCCGCGGTTTTCGCGGCGAGCAAATCTTCACCTCTGCCATTCTCGACGTCTCCACAAAGAAACCAGAAAAAATCTATTTTTTAGTTGGACACGGCGAGATGCGCTTAGACGACGTAGATGCTCTACGCGGCCTCTCCCAACTAGAAAGCTTCTTGCGCGAGCGGAATTTCGAGTTGGCAACACTCGACTTAGCGATCGATGCAACCGTACCCGAGGATGCCTCACTACTTATAGTGCCCTCGCCGCAAGCCAGCTTGCTGCCCGAAGAAGTCGAAAAACTGCGCCGCTACATGAACGACAGCAACGGACGCATGATCACGCT
>JABJQI010000203.1 GCA_018663485.1 Opitutia bacterium | reverse complement strand
TTTTTTATGGCAGGGGGACGGTGAACGCGGAACACTCAAGGAACAACATTGAACGATCAATATTGGGTGTTGAATATTTATTACGCGTCTTTGTTGATGAAGGCCCAGACGTTGTGGCGACCATAAGGTTTAATGTGCGTGACCAGCTCTTCTTTCTTCAATTGCAGCGGAATGTTGGGTACGGAGCGGTCGACATAAACGCGATCACCCGGGCAGACGCTGCACAGGCGACTGGCGATATTAATCGGCCGGCCGATATAGTCGTCGCCCACTTCAAGGTGACTGGCGAGGCCAAAGCAGATACCTGCGCCTAGTGCGGAGGGCGCACCGTGACTGAAGTGTGGACTGTCTTGAACTTGTGTCCATTGATTGCGCAAGCCAATCGCGGCTTTCAATGCCACATTAACCGCGATCTCACGGTCGGCAGGAGTCGTCTCCCATATTGCGAGCACGCCATCACCAAGAAATTTAGTCATTTCCGGTGGAAAGCGTTGCAGTGCGCGATTCACCATGTGGTAAAAGGCAGACATTAGTCCGCAGATATAGGGCGACTCAATGTTGGGCTCTTCGCAAAAGAGGCTGAAGCCTCGAATATCGATAATGAGTGCAAGTACTTCGCAGGGCGTGCCGAACTCAACTTCGATCTCGGTGTTTTCGATGAAGGGATAGTTGGTGTAGATCTCTTCTTCGAATTGATAGTAGTTCGCTTTATTGACCGAATCGCTGTAGAATTTTAGCCCTTGAAGATCTCGTTTGTCGTCAGCGGGACAATACTGCAGCTCGGAGACACTATAACCCTCGCTGTGCTCACTGCTACTTGTGTGAAAGCGTGCCGAATATTTACGCACGCGATTTTCTTTACCCTTGAGCTTCTTTAAAACCTTGGTGACTTCAGGCTCGTTGAGAACGATAAAGGTATCGTGTCCATCCACCGTAAAATAAACATCTCGGTATTCGGGATGCACAGTTTGGAAGCGACAGCAAATATCCCAAAAATCACGGAAGCTTAGATTCGGAATGGGGTAGTGTCGCCGTGTGATGGAAGATGCCATAGCTTGAAATAACTAATTCAAAGTGAGAAGTGTGAGATCTAGCTTATCAAGCTATTAAGCGGAGATCTTACGGTCTTGGTACAAAAAAGCCTCGGTCGTTAGACCGAGGCTTCTAAGGAAAGTTGTGTCGAACTATGCTTTTGTAACAAGACCTGCCTTGATCGCCTTCACCGAGACCCACATACGCTTCACCTCACCACTCGGAAGTTTAACGCGGATGCGCTGAACGTTCGGGCAAAAACGACGTCTTGTGTTCTTAACGAGACTGGTTCCGATACCACCGCTTTTTTTGGTGAGACCTTTACGGATGATGATACCACCTTTGACGGGGCGTTTACCTGTGATTGCGCAAATACGTGACATGAGAGTTCCTTGATTAAAGTTATGAAGGGCAGAAAAGTAGGGGGCTGTGCCAGCCAAGCAAGCCTTTTTGTCGAAAAAATTAGCGGCCTCGTAGTCCCCAGAGAACTTGGAAACGTCGGCCCATGTGTGTCGGGTGGATAAGTTCCATAAGTGTTTGCCTGTCAGGGCTAAAGGTGCCCGCTGCGTCGCTGACGATCGACTCAGCTGCGCGCTGTGCACGCTGCACTAAAAACGATTCCTGCGTCTCAAGCGTGACGGATTGGAGGCCTTTTTCAGTCAATAAATCGGCTAGTGGGTCCCAGCAGATGTCGCAGGTAATGTCTTTTTTCCCAGGTAGATCGAGCAAGTGGTTGGCCTGCGTGTGCTGGTGATAGGTGCGGGCGGTGCCCGCTGGGCAGTCAGTGGAAAGTGCCTGCCATGTCTTGCCGTAGTCGAACAGTAGAAGCATGCCACTCCAGTCTTGTGCGAGTAGATTGGCAATCGCAGCCTCAGCCTGCAGCGGCAGATCGAGCTCGTAGCCTTCGAGGGCTTTTGTCGGGAGGCGTTCTTGAATGGCTGCGACTTCGGGTGTGAAGTGGTCGAGCAACACGTCTTCGAGTGTGTCGTCGCTGTTGAGGCACACGCCGCGTTCGTGCCATTGACCATCTTGAAAGATCAAGCGGTGGAAGGGCAGGGCATCGAGCCACTCATTGGCAAAGATCACTACGGGGCCATCGGCGCAGATTGGATCGCCCTGGCGAATCACACGGCTGTCAGCAAATGGGTGCGACTCGATGCGACTAAGCAGCTCCGCGCCGGGTTCGGCCGCGATTTCGATGAAGGTAGATTGCGCGGCAGTGGTCTCGCCGAGCAGATCATGGGAGGCGGTGGTGACGAGTTGAGCAAATACCTTGCCCAGACTCTCCGCAGTATAGAAGTCGCGGTCGGGGATGCGGCCAACGCGTTCACGATTCCGAGTGTAATAACCACAGTTGTCAGTATACAAGACGAGGTTAATATAGTCGCGATAGCTGATCGGGCCGTTTGCACAGCTCGCTTGAAGTTGGTCCCATAGTGTTTTGTCGGCCCCGTTCATTTCATTTGATCAACGAGGCTTGTGGCTGTTAGTCGAGAATAAATGTGGATAGAGTTTCGCTGATGGGATGGATGAGGGGCTCTTACTCATGCTTTTAAACATCCCGTTCTTCATATTTACATTGAATCGATGGACGATCCCAGTTCGCACGAATCTTTATTTTCATCGACCCCCATTCCCGATATTTACAACCGACTGTTCGGTGAACACAGTGCCTAGTATGAACAAGTATACGCTGCGCTGGGTGATCTCTATTGCCATATTGACGGTGCTCGCTTCGCAATTCGCGACGCGGGCAGATTGGCGGGCTATGTTTTCTAAGGATTATTGGCAGAGCCTTTCTCGTTACGGGATGGTGATGCGAATTGTGGAGTCTGAGTTTGTCCATGCCGATGAGGTAGATTTTCAAGACCTGACTGATGTCGCCTTGGGGGCGGCGGTGCGCTCGCTGGATTCGTATTCCGAGTATATGACGCCTGACCACTACGAGGAGTTTAGCATGGCGGCTAATCAGGAATATGTCGGTGTTGGTATAGAGGTGGGGCAATTTTCTGGCCGCATCATTATCTCGCAGGTCTTCGAGCAGGGCAGTGCTGGAGCGGCCGGCATTTTATCGGGTGATTTCATTGTCGGCGTCGATGGCGTCGATACGCGTGAAGAGACTCTGGGCGAGGTGATTGACCGCATTCGCGGAGAGCCGGGCTCTATGGTGTCGTTGGAAATTGAGCGGCCGATCACAGCCGAAGAGCATTCCTTTGATTTGGAGCGGCGTGCAATTGCGCTCGATTCCGTGGTCGATGTGGAGATGGCGACAGGCACCGTCGGTTACATGCGCGTGCGTCAGTTTATCGACGAGACCGACTTGGAAATGGTTTCTGCGATTCATCGCCTCAATGCTCAAGGGATGCAGGGCCTGATTATTGACCTGCGTGGTAACCCAGGCGGTCGCCTTAATATCGCGGTGCGGATGGCCGAAGTTTTTCTAGAGGTGGGGCAAGCAGTTCTCACTGTGCAATCGCGTCGCGGCGTTCAAGAGGTCTTTTATGCCGAGGCAACACTGGATGCAAATCATCAACCGTTGGTCGTGTTGATTGATGGTGATAGCGCGAGCGCTTCCGAAATCTTTTCTGGTGCGTTGCGAGATCATGCCCGGGCAGTGCTGGTGGGAGAGAAATCTTACGGCAAAGGTTCGGTGCAAAGTGTTTATTCTTTCCCTGATGGCGATGGGTTGAAACTTACCAGTGCTCGTTATTTATTGCCTAGCGGTGAAGCGATCAACGGTACCGGCGTCTATCCAAATGTCACGGTCGAGCGTAGTGCGGAAGAAGCTATGATGCTCATGCTGCAAAAGCATCATCTGCGTAAGATGAGCGATGCCTCTTTTGCCAAGGTATTTGGATTTGCGCCGGTTGAAGACTCGCAGCGACTCGTTGCAGAGCAGATACTCGACGGGCTAATTGGTGCGAAGATGGGAATGTCCAAGGTCGAACTTTGAACACTTAACGTCGAATCTGTCTGGTACCCTTTTTCTGTTTTTTTAGTCAATTCGATGTTCGACCTTCGATCCAAGACGTTCAACGTTTTCTGTATAGATGATTTTAGCCATTGAAAGTTCTTGCGATGAGTCCGCGCTCGCACTGTTCAATCCCGCCAAGGGAGTCGCAGGCGAGTGGGTGCACAGTCAGATCAGTTTGCATCAAGAATACGGCGGAGTGGTGCCCGATCTCGCCAGCCGTGAGCATTTGAAGAATTTCTTGCCGCTGCTGGAAGCATCCGATGTACTGGCGCGGCAGTCGGAGATCACTCGGATAGCCGTCACGCAGGGGCCTGGTCTTGCCGGTTGTCTCGCGCTCGGTATCGCATTTGCTAAAAGCCTTGCGCTCGCCTGGAAGTTGCCGCTGTGCGGCGTTAATCACCTGCGTGGTCATGCGTATTCACCTTTCATTACGCTGCACCAAGCAGACCCCGACGGTTTTGCCAATGCATTCGACGGATTACTGCCGCATCTCGGACTTGTGGTCTCGGGCGGCAACACCATTCTATTTGAAATTAACCAAGCCAAGCAGCTCACCGTATTAGCGGAAACTGTCGACGACGCCGCGGGCGAGGCGCTCGATAAAGGCGCCAAGCTTCTCGGTTTGCCCTATCCTGGCGGACCGCATGTCGAAAAGATTGCCGCGAATGGGAATGCCAAGGCATTTGATTTTCCGAAGTCGATTGCGCCGCGCAACGAGCGGCGCTTTAGCTTTTCTGGACTCAAAACCAGCCTGCGCTATCGCATTGAGAAGATGGGCGATGCTGAACTCGAAGCCGCGCTGCCTGATATTTGCGCGTCCTATCAAAGCGCGGTGATCGATCAACTGTTTGGTAAGACCAAGCACATCTTGGAGGTCGATAGCTATAAGAGCCTCGGTCTTTCCGGCGGTGTATCAAATAACAAAGCACTCCGCGCCGCGATGCAGCGACTCGCCAAACGTTATCGACTGGCATGCTTGATCGCTGAGCCGCAGCACACCGGCGACAATGCGGCGATGATCGCTTTCGCCGCCTATGCTGATCCCGAAGGCACGCGTAATGACGCTATCAGCATCGAGCCCGCCTTGCGGTTAGGGTAGTTTGGAAAGCTGAAATTGTTCAAGCTAGGCGGAGTCAGTGTGGAACGCGCTTCTGCGCGAAGCGCCGAGCGTGTTGTTTTCGTCTTAGAATACAGCAAACATGCTCTCTTCGGGAAGCATGTTCCACAACTCAGATCACTTGCGCCTGTTAAGCCTTGCGCCCTTTAAAGGTCAGTTCCGCGATGCCGGATTTGTCGAGTTCGCCATTGCCCATGTCGGTGAGTTTGGTGTATTGGTCAAAGGTTGCTTGCGCGAGTGGTGTCTGGATTCCGTTCGCCGCTGCCAGACCGAGCGCAATGCCGGAATCTTTAGCGGCGTGCGATGCAGAGAAATAGCAATCGTGGTCGCGGAGAATCATATCTTCTGCGTCCGTCTCCAGCACGCGGGAGTTGGCACCGGTTTGGCTAAAGATTTCGCATAACATTTTCAGGTCGATGCCGAGTGCATCGCCGATGCCGAGGCCTTCCGCGAGTGCGGCGGTGTTGATGTTCATCACCATGTTGACCAGTGCTTTGACTTCCGAGGCTTTGCCAGCTGGGCCGACGTAGTGGAGCGCTTTGCTTAGCTCGTCGAGCAGGGGCTTGTTTGCGTCGAAGTCGGCCTCGCGTCCGCCGATCATTAGGAAGAGTTCGCCGTTACGTGCCTGTGGAATGCTGGAGGCCATGCAGGCTTCGAGGCAAGTCGCGCCGACTTTGGTAGCGGCGTCTTCGAGCTTCGTATGCACTGCGGGTGTGAGCGTCGCACAGTTGATAAACTTGCGGCCTTCGGCTCCGGTCAGCAAGTTATCTGCGCCAAAGAAGATCGCGTCCATGGCGGCGTCATTGGTCACGACGGTCAGGATGATGTCGGCATTGGCTGTGACCTCAGCGAGTGTCGTGTAAGCCGTCGAACCAATCTCGGCAGCCAACTCATTGGCAGTCGTGTCGTTAATATCAAAGAGCGCAGAGACGTTGTAGCCTTTGTCTTTGAGGCAGCGCGCCATGTTGCCGCCCATGCGGCCGAGGCCGACGAATCCGATTGTTTTATTTTTCATAAATGCGGGGAGCTTAATCTGCCAACGGGCGGAAGGCGTCTTTGGAGATCCAGCCGGTGGCTTGGCCTTCAGTTTCGATTTCGTAGAAGTGCTTGTATTGATCTAGGATGCGGGCGCGTTCGCCAGGGCGGGCGGTGCCACTTTGCGGGGCGGCGGAGGCGGGGGCTGCGTGGAGGCTTGTCGCCTCGTCGGTGATGACTGTGCCTGTTTGTAGCAAGCGTAGGTTGAGCCAGATCGATGGTGTTGAAAGAATCAACGCGAAGATGCTAATGAAGCGTAATGTTTTGAGGCTGATGCCGATCTTTGTGTCGTTGATGCGCGGCAGGATCAATATGGCGATCAGCGTCCAGAAGCTGATTGTTGCGATGACGATCCACATTTTGGTGGGGAGTGCTGCGCTGGCAAGGACAGTCCATTTGGGCGAGCCAGCGAATAGGCCGAGTTCTTGGCGGACGGCTTCGAGTTTGTCGCGGTAGTCGGCGTTGAAGGGTTCGAGCAGCTGCGCGCGTTCGAGCTGCCAGACTGCTTCGGCTGGCGCATTGAGTTGGAAATGTGCGAGCCCTAGGTTGTGGCGTGCGGCGGCAGTTTCGTTGGTCTTCAGTGCGGCGCTGAATTGTGCCTTTGCTGTTTTGTATTCAGCATTCTGATACGCTTCGATGCCTCCTTCAAAGGGCGTGTTTGATTCGCTGGTCGCCGCGAATGCGGAGACGGCAGTGAGGATGCAAAGGAGTGAGATACGTAAGAGTGAACTCATAGTGCTTTCAATATGGTGTTGAGCTGAGTGCGGCCGCGTTGCAGGTCGGCGCTGTGGGTGCGGCCTGAGAAGCGGTGGTTGTCGGCTTCGTTAAAGAGGGTGTGGGCTTGTTCGATCACGTCACCGTTGACTTGGCTTTGTTTGAATAATGCTTCGAGTTCTGCGAAGTCGGCAGAGCGTAGATTGCGCTTCATGCGTGCGGTCGCTGCGAGCCGGATTGCGCATTGCGCGCTGTGGTAGAAGGTGCCCGCGTCGCTGCTTTGCGAGTCTTTGATTGCTTTCTTGAGGGCTTGCTTCGCTTCGTGGGCGAGGGCGTAGTCTGGATTGTTGTGCAGGCATTTACGGCGATAGATGAGGATGCCTGCCGTGGTGAGTGCGACGAGTCCGATGCCGTTGAGGCCGTAAAACAATCGACTGGACAGTAGGTCGGTTTCGATGTGACGTCCTTGCTCCGGGCGGTAGTCGAGTGTGATGAGTAGCTCTTCAGGACTGAGTGCTTTGGTCAGATTGATTGCAGGCGTTGAGTCTTGGTTATCGGTCTCGGTCGGTGTTGTAGTAACCGCGGGACGCTTGGATAGAGCCACTTTAACAGTGGGTGCCGGGCTGGTGAGCTCGACATATTTCTCAGTCTTCGGATCGAAGAATGAGAATGACACTTTAGGGAGTTTGAGGTTACCTGCTGTTTCAGGAATAAAGACATAGTCGAAACGCTTCACGCCTTTGAGCGGTTGCGAGTTGCTTGGCTCGTAGGTGGACTCGGGCTTATAGTTACGCCAGCCTCTGGTCTTGGGCATCTCAGGGCCTTTGATGCGATCGAAGTTGCCGCGACCGCTAAGCTTCAGCGATAGCATGATGGGCTCCTCGACTCGTGTTGAAGTGCTGTCGGAGGTGACTTCCATGTTGAACTGACCGATGGCTCCAGAGAAGCTCTTCGGCTTGCCTTCAGTGGGGAGTGCGCGCACGTCGACTTGAGTGGGCGGGGTATAGATGTTGAAGCGTTCGGAGCGGCCGAAGAAGTTGTCAAACATGCCACCGCCGAATTGAGAGCCGCGCGTGTTTCGCTGGTCTGGCATTTGTACGGATACAGTTAATTGAAAGTCGAGATCCTGTGCCCCTGCGCTGATTGGAGTGATGGTGAGCGGCCAGCTGTAAACGCGATAACGACGTCCGTTTGCCATCTCGACGCTTTCTGAATATTCTTCCGGCTGGTCGCTGACCGTGAATCCGTCGGCGTTGCGCTCGAAGGGATTCATACCTCGTAGCTGCACGTTGCTTGAGACGTAGAGCTTCAGTATGATCGGTGTCGTCTGGCCGACATAGAGTTGTTGTGGGGCATCGGCCTTTAGAAAGATAAGTTCATCGACCGTGGGCGCATCGTCGGCTGAGCGTTTGACGACGGTGAGCGTGGCTGCTGGTGCTTGTAGGCGTCCACCTTTGTATTCGAAAATGTAGCCAGGGATCGTGAAACTGCCTTCTGTTGAAGAGGCTGCATCGATGATGAGCTGCTGCGAGTTGCTATATTCACGGACACCATTGGTAATCTGAGTTCGTTGGGAACCTGCAGCGATGCGACCATTACGCATCGTGAGGGTGTTGATTTGGGGAATCGGCAGTGTCGTGACGCGCTCGGTTTTTGGCATCGTGCTGTCATCGGTTTCGATAATCTCGACGATGTATTTCGAGGTGCCGCCGGTGGGGACACGTGCCGGCTCAAAGCGTGTGCTGACTCGGATCTCCGCAAGTAGGGTGGAGGTCGTGAAGAGGGCGAGTATTAGGAATGCGTTGCGTAGGTGCATAGGTATCTAAAAATGAACGTTACCAGTCGCGGAGTTCTCTGTTGCTGTTCGATTGGCGGGTTTCGTCGGATGGATCGGAAAATGGGAGTAATTGTTCGGAGCCGCGTAGGCTGTCGAGTAGGTCTTGGGCTTCGGAGATGCTCATGCCTTCCATGGGCATCATCTCGCCTTGCTCGCCGTCTGCGGCTTCGCCTTGTTGGCCTTCGGTCGGTTGAGGAACTTCGCTCTCTTCTGCGCCAGGATCTTCTTCGCCTTCGCCAGCGGCTTCTTCTTCGGCTTGTTGCTCCATGTCTTCGGCGGGATCGCCGGTGGACTCGGTGTCTTCGCCTTCGCTTGGCTCTTCGGACTCAGAGCTATCGGAGGAGTCGGACTCGTCGCTTTCTTGATCGGACTGTTCGCCGTCTTCGCCTTGTTTGGTCTCGTCGCCTTCTTCGCCAGATTCTTCTTCGGACTGCTCGCCCTGATCTTCGCCTTCTTCGCCCTCTTGTTGCTCATCCTGTTCGCCTTCTTCATCGTCTGCGGACTCTTCCGATTCTTCGGAGTCCTCGCTGTCTTCTTGATCCTCCTGGTCTTGAGGTTCTTGTTGCTTCAAGAATTCTTCGAGCGCGTTGCGGCGCGCTTCGATACTGGTGGCATCTTCGATGCTGATGGCGTCGCTTGAATCAATTTCGTTGGCGGATTTAAATAAGGCCTCGGCTTGTTTCCAGCTTTCGATAGCAGCCTCGAAGTCCTGTGCCTCCAGCGCGGTTTCGCCAACCTGGTTGATGACGTGCGCCATATTGTATAATGCATCACGTTCGAGAGAGACATCTTCGCTGAGTTCGATCGCTGCCTCGTAGAGGCGTGTTGCTTCGGCGTAGTCGCCGGCGTCGAGTTGAGCATGCGCTTGATTGTATAACACGCGCGGGTCCGTTTCGACCTCTTGAATGATTGCTTCGGGCGACTCCTGTGTCGGCGGTAATGGTAGCTCTAAAGATTCGGTCGGTGAGGTCGATGGTTCTAGTTCCTGCGCTTCACTGGGTATAGGTAGCAGCAGGGATGTCGTGGCGATGATCACTGCCAGTTGAATCGAGGCTTTTCTGCGTCGGCGTATGAAGATTTCTAATACAAGGAGAATGCAGGCGGCGGATAGGGCCCATTGATAGCGCTCGATGCGGGCTTCTTGTAATTCGGACTCGCGCTCTTCGCGGGGGAGTGTGGCGAGCACGGAGTTGTAAAGTCTGTTGAGCGACTGATCGCTTAAACGGCTATAGCTCCCGCCTGTGAGTTGTGCAATCTCTTGCAGTGTGCGTTCGTCGAGTTGGCTGCGTACGGGTTGACCGCTGAAGTCGCGGATGAACTCTTCGGTGCCTTGTGCGTTGCGGACTTTTAAATACTCACCTTCGGGGGTGCCGATGCCGATGGTGTATATTTTGATGCCGTCTTTGGCGACTTCGCGCGCGGTATCAATTGCCTGTTGCTCTTGGTCTTCGCCATTGGTTAGCA
>JABJQI010000018.1 GCA_018663485.1 Opitutia bacterium | reverse complement strand
CGTAGCCGCCAGGGCCAGAGCCGATAATGACGAGATCGAAAGTATTTTCAGACATGATATTTTAAATAGGAAGCTTAGCTGTGGCGAGTTGGAAGGGTTAAAAGGTATGAAGTTCGGCTGCGCCGTATGAGCAGTTGGAAATTTTGAAGGTATAACTTTTCCTACTTTCGCACGTTTCTACTTCTAGACATTCTTACATTTAGATTTCGCCCGAGGGGGCTAAATGCCAAATAGTAGGCGACTCGGATCTTCGATAGCGTCCTTGATTTTATTGAGGAAGGTGACGGCTTCTTTACCATCGATAAGTCGATGATCGTAACTAAGTGCCAAATACATCATGGGGCGAATGACAATTTCGCCATTTACGACGACAGCGCGCTCGGTGATGTTGTGTAGGCCGAGGATTGCAGGCTGTGGGTAGTTAATGATCGGCGTGCTCAGCATCGAGCCGTAGATGCCACCATTGGAGATGGTGAATACGCCACCTTCAAGGTCGTTCATTTGGATCTTACCCTCGCGGGCAGCTTTGGCATATCCGAGGATGTCTTGTTCGATTTCGGCAAAGCCTTTTTGATCACAATCTCGAATGGTTGGCACCATCAGACCTTTGTCGGTACCGACCGCGACGCCAATGTCGTAGAAATGTTGAGTGACGACTTCGTTGCCTTCAATGCGTGCGTTGACGGCGGGCACGGCTTGCAGCGCATGAGTCACGGCCTTGGTGAAGAAGGACATGAAACCGAGCTTAATGCCATGTCGCTCGACGAATTTCTCTTGATGCTGCTTGCGTAATTTCATCACGCTGCTCATATCAACCTCATTGAAGGTTGTTAGTAATGCGCACTCTTGAGTAGCAGCCACAAGACGTTCAGCGATCTTGCGGCGTAGCGGGCTCATCTTCTTGCGCGTCTCACGAGCGCCAGGACCAACGGCGACTGGTGCAGCCTCAAGAGTGGCAGCGACGGGCACTGGTGCAGCAACGGCGGCAGGTGCGGCAGCGACTGCAAGAATATCGGATTTGGTCACGCGACCATCTTTACCTGAACCAGCGATGTTAGAAGTATTAACGCCAGTTTCCTGGGCAGCTTTACGAGCAGCAGGGGAGAGTGACTGTGCTGTGCCTGCAGAAGCTCCGACTGTGATAACGTCTGCGACTGGCTCGGTAAGGGCTGCGACTGGAGCGACCTGAGTAACGGGAACTGGAGAGACAGGGGCTGTAGCGACTGGAGTTACTGGAGCGGCACTAGAACCTGGAGCGGAGACGCTTTCATCAATTATGGCGACGACTTGGCCGATATCAACTTCGTCATCGACAGTAACTTTGAGAGAGATGACGCCAGCAACTTCAGCATTTGCCTCGGAGGTAATCTTGTCGGTTTCGAGCTCGTAGATCGGTTGATCTTTTTCGACGTAATCGCCGTCTTTAACGTGCCAAACGGCAAGAATGCCGCTGCTAATGGATTCGCCCATTGCGGGAATTGTAACTTCAGTAGCCATAATATAAGGAGGAATTTCGAAAGTTGAAAGTTTGATAATCGGCTGCGCCGAGTTGGGGGTTTGTCGTGTTACAGTTTACCGAAAGCTTGTTTGACGAGTTTGGCTTGTTCACGCTTGTGCAGTGCAAGTGAACCGACGGCCGGGCTAGCTGCTTCGGCGCGACCTGCGAAACGTGGCATGCGTTCGATGGTTTCCATTAATCGTGGTGCGATAAACGTCCAGCCACCCATATTCTTCGGCTCTTCTTGGCACCAGACGATGTCTTTAGCCTTCGGATAATTGGCAGTGATGCGCTTGAGCAGATCAGTGTTGAGTGGGTAGAATTGCTCTAGCCGCACAATTGCAGTGTCCTTAATCTTGTTGTTTTGGCGGTATGCACAGAGGTCATAATAAACCTTGCCTGAGCAGAACACCACACGTTTGGCCGTCTTTTTGCTGACAAGCTCGTCATCCAGAATGGACCAAAATTCGTTGTCGGTAAAGTTCTCGACCTTCGACACACAGTCCTTGTGGCGCAGTAAACTCTTAGGAGCCATAATGATCAGTGGCTTTTTGAATTGGCGCTTCATTTGACGACGTAACACGTGGAAATATTGTGCAGGGGTGGTTAGGTTGCAGACCTGAATATTGTTCTCGGCACAAGCTTGCAGGAAGCGCTCTAAGCGGGCAGAAGAATGCTCGGGCCCTTGGCCCTCATAACCATGTGGGAGTAGCATCACGAGCCCACTCAAGCGCCCCCATTTTGACTCACTGCAAGTCAGGAATTGATCGATAATGACCTGAGCACCGTTAACAAAGTCGCCAAACTGTGCCTCCCAGATGGAGAGCATTTGCGGATAGTCGAGTGAGTAGCCGTAGTCAAACCCAAGCACCGCGGCCTCGGAGAGCGGCGAGTTGTGCACACAAAACTGAGCCTGTTCCGACTGCAGGTCGAGTAGCGGTACATAGCGCTCGCGAGTTTCATTATCATACAACACGGAATGGCGGTGGCTGAACGTACCGCGTTCACTATCTTGGCCACTAAGTCGGACTGGGGTACCGTCCATCAGCAAACTGCCAAATGCAAGAGCTTCGGCCATGCCCCAGTCGATACCGCTGTCATCCTTGACGGCCTTCAGCTTGGCGTTGAGCTGGCGAATAATTTTCTTGTTAGCGTTGAAGCCTTCGGGGAACTGCACGAGACGCTCAGCGATATGCTCGATCTGCGCCTGAGGCACACGTGTATTGAAGCCCTTAAAGTTGTAGGAAGGTTGCTGTTTAGCGGTCGACTCGGAAAGCAAGTCGCCGTTGAGACTTTCCTCTTTTTTGGCGATTTTAAAAGCCGCTTCGAGGCGCTTATGATAGTCTGCTTCAATCGTACTAATTTCTGCGGCGGTAAATTCTCCTGAAGCGATTAAACGCTCACCTAAGGCACGGCCAGTCGGCTGCATGCTAGAGATTTTCTTATAGAGAGTCGGTTGCGTGAAGGCAGGTTCGTCAGATTCATTATGGCCATGCTTACGCCAACAATACATGTCAATCACCACATCACTGCCAAAGGTTTGGCGGTAGTCAAAGGCCGCTTCGATCGCTGCAATAGTTGCGAGTGGGTCGTTGCCGTTGACGTGAAAAATCGGTGCATCTACGATTTTGGCAACATCAGTGCAGTAGCGACTGGAGCGCGCTTCATCAGGCCCAGTGGTGAACCCAATCTGATTGTTCACTACAATGTGAATCGTGCCGCCAGTACGGTAGCCCTGCAGTTGTGAGAAGTCGAAGACTTCGGCAACAATACCTTGCCCAGCGATGGCCGCATCGCCATGAATCAGCAAAGGCAGTACACGCTTGCGCTCTAGATCACCGATGATGCGCTGACGAGCACGGGCCTTACCTTCGACCACTGGATTGACGGCTTCGAGGTGGCTTGGATTCGCCGCTAGGCGAATTTCGACGGCATGTCCTTCGCTGGTTTTGCGTTTGGTTTCAAAGCCGAGGTGATACTTCACATCGCCATCGCCATGTATTGTATCTGGTATATAATTTTCTGAGAATTCGCGAAAGATGTATTCGAATGATTTACCGAGAAAGTTAGCTAAAACATTGAGGCGCCCACGGTGCGCCATTCCCATCACGATCTCATCCACATTATTCTTACCGCAGCGTTCAAGGATGCTTTCTAAGCAAGCCATCAGCGTTTCGCCACCTTCGAGAGAAAAGCGCTTTTGACCCACGTAACGTGTCTGCAGGAAGTTTTCGAAATCTTCGGCCTGCATGATGGTGCGAAGAATGCGCTCCTTTTCAGGTTTGGTAAAACGAGGGACGAAGCACTCCGGTTCGATGCGTGCCTGTAGCCAACGGCGTCGCGGTGTTTCTTGAATGTGAATATACTCGAAGCCGACCGTATTGCAGTAAGTTTGCTGCAATCGCTGCAGCAATTCACCCGCTGGCATCTCAACACCACCCAAATAGTTGCCGGTATGAAACTCAGTATCAAGATCCGACTCGTCTAAGCCCAAACGCTCAAGTGTGAGGCGTGGATTAAATGGCGCTTCCTTAGTCAGCGGATTAAACTGGGCGATGGTATGGCCGATTGAACGGTACGCGTAGATTGCGCCGATTAGACGCGACTGCTTACTTGCAAAATTGTTCGAATTTGAACCGCTGGACTGCGCCGCAGCAGGAGGGCGGTTACTCTGCGCAAGTTCGAAGCCTTCGAAAAAGGCACACCACTCAGCACTGAGGGAGTCTGGGCTGGATTGCCAGATCTCGTAATTTTGGTCGATCAAATCTGCGTTCCAGCGGCTGGCGATAGTAGTGTGCATAATGGCTTCATTAGAGGAGATAGATTTTAGTAAGCTAACAATTGGCCATTAGCTGTGCAAATCTTAAAAGTATTTAACTGTCGTTATTCGCTCAGCTAATACTGGAATGGCTTGATGTCACGTTTCATGTCTTGACGTCAAGTAAAACTGCCATGTGTGATTCGGATACGTTATGGGCTTGCGCCTGAAGCACGAGCTTAATGAGACTGTCAGAATGGATCAGGATCAGTTAAGATTGGACTTAGAATACATCACGCAAGCGCGGACTTTAGCTCAGGGAGAGTCCCTGCAGGCGGTGCTGGCTCGACTGGATGCCTACGCGCAAACAGCAGGTTTGCATGATCGACTGGAGCACTATTTGACTAAGCGTAGCTATACCAAGGCCTTGGTTTGGCTCGATCACCCCGACAGCCCACATCATCCATGAGCAAGCGTTCTCAAGATAAAATTTCGACCAACGGCACGGGCAGTGTGTTGGCGAACAACCCATTCGGCGCACTTAATATTGGTGGACTGCCGAGCAGACCGATGCATCAACCGACGCGTTCGAAAGCGCTAGAAAAGAAGGCGAAGTCGAAAGGGCGCGTCGAAGTGCGCCGAGAAAAAGCCGGTCGTGGCGGTAAAATTGTAACCACGCTGCGCGAATTCCCGAGTTGTATCCCACTCAAAGAACTTGAAGCGATAACCTTTAAATTTAAAAAGAGTTGTGCCTGTGGCGGCACTCTCAAAGGTCGTGTCATCGAATTGCAAGGTGACGTCTGCGACCGAGTCATGACCGAACTCGAAATGCTCGGTTACAAACCAGTGCGTGCGGGTGGATGAACGCGAGCCGTATATACCAAGCGAAATGGGGAGTGGCTATGGGGGTACAAGTTGGCAAGAGTGACCCGCCTTAAAGACCGTCCGCCATCGAGAGTCCAGCAATACGACCACCTGTCCAAGCGGCCTGAAAATTGTAGCCGCCAGTGATTCCATCGACATCTAAGCATTCGCCAGCAAAATAGAGGCCCGGAACTTTGCGACTTTGCATGGACTTAAAATCAATCTCATTAAGGCGTACGCCGCCGCAGGTCACGAACTCGTCCTTATTAGTGGTCTTACCTTGAACGCTATAACGAGCGGCGATGAGCTGATTAATGAGTTTAGTTTCGACCGCTTTGGAAAGTTGTGACCAAGGTGTATCTTCGCTGATGCCAGTGGCTTCGACGATGCGTTCCCATAGGCGGCGTGGAATAGCCTCAAAGATTTTACTTCTAACCAATGTGCGACCTTTGTGTTTACGAAGCTTGGCGAACTGATCGCGCACTTGGCTTTCCGTTAGATTGCTAAGCCAGTTAATCACTATGTCGAAATGGTAATTTTGCTCCTGTAGGCTACGCGCTTGCCAGGCTGAGAGGCGCAATATCGCAGGACCACTGAACCCGCGGTGAGTGATGAGGATCGGGCCGGTTTGTGCCAGCGCCTTAGAATTGCGCGGAGAGATAGTGGCAAGCGACGACACCACGACAAATACACTGGCATTTTGTACGGACAAGCCGGAGAGGCCATCGGTGCGCCTGTCGGCTACATTGAATGCAAATAACGAAGGCGCTAGTGGCTCGATGGTATGCCCTAGGGTTTCGAGTGTACGGGTCAGGGGCGAGGCCTTGAGCGAGCCAGTGGCGATACAGGTCGCGTCCGCGCTGGTTTGTGTGTCGTCGGTAAGTTTAAGAGTGAACGAACCATCGGGGCTTTGACTGAGCCCTTTGAGGCCCACGCCCTTAAGTAAATTTACGCCAGCATTTTCAGCGGCCGTATGAAAGCAATCGATGATGGTCTGCGAATTATCGCTGTCGGGAAACATGCGCCCGTCAGCTTCCGTCTTCAGGGTAACGCCGCGCTCAGCGAACCACTGAATAGTGTCTAGTGGCTGCCAACGATGAAAGGCGCCGTGTAATTCGCGTGAACCGCGTGGATAATGGCTGGCAAGCTTGGCAGGTTCAAAGCAACTATGAGTGACATTACAACGGCCACCGCCTGAGATTTTTACTTTACTGAGTGTGTGCTGACTGCGCTCGTAAATCGTAACACTCGCAGCGGGATTTGCTTCGGCGGCGGTGATTGCCGCAAAGAAACCGGCGGCACCGCCGCCAACGATGGCGATGTGTTTCTGAGAGTGTGTGGCGTCGTGCGTCGAGGTCGTCATAGCGAGCACAAAGCAGTGGCGGATCGTGACGTGGCAGACAATCCTAGAATGAGGGGATTTGGGGTAGCACAGTTGCCCGCTGGCGACATACAGTGGTTTGCCATGGGGTAGCGGACAAAGTCGACATTGCGCTGCCCAAACAGACAAGAAGGAGACCGTAAGAGATCATCTTAGTGTGGTCGGTACTAGCTTATCCCGGCTGCTTGGCAGCCACTGCACTTAGTACTATTTGCACGACCGCTTGGTCGCTGTAATGATCGGTATTGATCACTAGGTCGTAGTCGAACGGGTTTTCAACATCAGAGTCAAAATGATTCTTCATATAGCGTTGGCGTGCACGGTCTTCTTGCTTAATGAAATACTTGGCCTCTTTGTTCGACATGCCATGGATGCTAACCACCTGCTTGATACGCTGTGATAAACTACCGACAAAACGCACGCGCGTAACATTAGAAAGGCCTTCGGCAATTTTATTGCCACCGCGACCTACTAAGATACAATTTCCCATGTGACAAAGGTGCACCATGGATTCAACGGTCTGCTCAAACAAGGTCCACAGCGAAGGGTGTCGGCCGAGGATTTCATTAATCGTGCTGTCAATCTCACTGACGGAATCCTCGGGCATAAACTTAGCTAGGCTGGCTGGTAGATCGTGATCATTTAGGACTTTCTCGACAAGATCTTCGTCAAAGCAGGTCCATGGAATTGGGTCTTGGGGCGATCCCTCGCGCAGCGCATCTTGAATTTTTTTGCCAATACTGCGGCCGCGGGCACCAGTTTGGCGCGAGATGGTGATCGCCGGATGCGGTTGTTCGACTTCGGGATGTGTTTTTTCTTGTACCAATGCAGCGACGTAGCTGCAGCATTCGTTGAAACTGCTAGTCTCATTCATGGCTCTGTCTTTCTAATTTGGGAGTACGGTCATGGCTAGCTCACAAGGATGAAAGCTATTAAATAATAAAACAGTTGGTGCGTTTTTGCAATCCAGATTGATGAGTATAGTCATACTAACTCTAAATTGATTATTTAATTATACAAGTAAATACGTGCTTAAATCAGTCGCAACGGACAATATTGCACCTACTTTCTGACCCTGCTCGAGCGGATTAAGGGACAGATAGGCCTTTGAAACGTGCGAGTAGTATTATGGGCCGAATAACGAAAACAGGCTACTTACAGAAAGCCCGATGCTGACTATCTAATCGGTCACACCACTGCTCTCAATCTTCCTCAGTTAGCACCTCGAATTGCTCATAGGCAGCCATCGTATCGGATTCGAGTTGCTCTAGGCGTTTGGCGTCGCCAGCCATATCGCTGTTCAGATCTTGATAGTATTCTGCCGAAGCCATCTTTTCGCTAAGAGCCGCATGCTCAGTTTCGAGCTGTTTGATTTGAATGGGTAAGCTCTTGAGTGCTTCGCGCTCCTTATTTGTGAGCTTGCGTGCCGGCTTTGCAACCGGTGCCGCTTCGGCGGGCTTGGCGACTGGCGCAGGTGCTTTAGCTGCGAGTGCTTCGGCAGCTTTGCGCGCTTCAAATTGCTCCAACCAGTTTTCACAGCCACCGTTGTATTCAGTCACGAGGCCGTCGCCTTCGAGGGCGATAGTGCTGGTCACGACATTGTCGAGGAAACTACGGTCATGACTGACTAGTAGCAGTGTACCGTCGTAATCGAGCAGTCGCTCTTCGAGCAGTTCGACGGTTTCGATATCGAGGTCATTGGTCGGCTCATCCAGCACCAACACGTTGGCGGGTTGCAAAAAGAGACGGGCGAGCAGCAGTCGGGCGCGTTCCCCGCCGGAAAGTTTAGTGATGGGCGAGCGCGAGGTTTCAGGTGTGAACAGGAAGTCTTGCAAGTAGGTAATAATATGGCGCGGTCGGCCATTGATCGTCACCATATCACCAGATGGGCAGACGTTTTCGGCGACCGAAAGCTTATCATCGAGCTGTGCACGATGTTGGTCGAAATACGCAACTTCTAGCTTGGTGCCAACCGTGACGAAGCCCTGCTGTGGCTGCAACTTTTCTAGTAGCAGGTTGAGTAGGGTGGTCTTACCAGAGCCGTTGAGTCCGACGATGCCGATCTTGTCACCGCGCCAGATGACGGTGGAGAAGTTCTGGATGAGTGGCTTGTTGCCCCAATCGTAGCAAACGTTATCGATTGTGAGTACCTTGCGCCCAGAAAGTTGACCTTCGTTTACGCTGAGCGATGACGTGCCAATGATGTTACGTCGTTTCGCGCGCTCAACACGCATTTTTTGAAGTGAGCGCACACGGCCTTCATTGCGAGTGCGGCGGGCTTGGATGCCTTTACGAATCCAGACTTCTTCTTCGGCTAGTTTCTTATCAAACACGGCTTGCTGCTTGGCTTCACCTGCGAGGAGGTCGGCTTTGCGTGTCAGATAGGTCTCGTAGTCGCAGTTCCATGAGGTGAGCTGTCCGCGATCGAGGTCAACGATACGGTTGGCGACACGGCGGATGAAGGCACGGTCGTGCGAGACGAAGAGCAGCGAAATGTCAGCTTTGCGCAGGAATTCTTCAAGCCAACGGATGCCGGGAATGTCGAGGTGATTGGTCGGCTCGTCGAGCAGCAGGATATGTGGCTCGGCGGTCAGTGCACGGGCGAGTAGAGCGCGGCGCTTGTTCCCTCCGGACAGCGAGGAGAAGAGGGCACCACCATCGAGCTCGACGCGGTTGAGGATATTTTCAACTTTGTGTTCAAGAGTCCAACCGTCGGTGCGGTCGAGCTCTTCTTGTAGCTCATCCAAGCGAGTCGCAATGGAATCGTCTTGATTCTCATCGTATTCGTGGGCGAGACGATGGTATTCTGCGACTGTCTTAGCGGCTGGGCCGAGACCTGCTGACACAATTTCGAAGACGGTGCCTTCTAAGTGTGGCGGCACTTCTTGGTCGAGCTTACCAATGCGTAGACCAGGGATAGCTTCGATCTCACCAGAGTCGGGCTTAATCTCCCCGTCGATGATGCGTAGCAAGGTGGATTTACCTTCACCATTACGGCCAATTAGGCAGATGCGCTCACGTTTTTCGACAGTGATACCTGCGTTATCGAGTAGGCGTGGGCCGCCAAAGGAGATGGTGAGATTTCGGTATGTGAGGAGAGCCACGTTGGAAAGTGAAAGATGAGAAGAAGACTAGAGGAATGAGACTTAAGAAAGGAGAGAGTAGATGGCGACAACGCTGTTCGTTGCCAATGATATTCAAGCACAGGATTAGCCAGTCGCGTAGCAGTGACGCTACAATACACTATTTTGCGCTGAAGCGGTAGAGCGTGGTAGAGCTAAATGGCTCTTCGGGCTTGAGAATCGCGCCGCCCATTTCGGGGAAATTGACACTATCGGCATAGTCCTGAGTTTCGAGACAGAATCCGCCCATGTAGGAATAGGTTGCACCGCCTTTGCCTAAATCTCCTGCAAGACAAAGCCCGGCAAAGAACTGCACGCCTGGTTCGGTAGTAAAGGTTTCCATGACTCGGCCTGACTTTGGTTCACACACAATCGCGGCGGCCTTTGGTAGACGCGTTCGTCCACCATCAAGAAAGAAATGAATATCGGCATTGCCGCCGACGAGCTCTTTTCGAGCGCTCAGGGCGACTGGCTCACGGTAGTCGTTGAAACCCTCAATGACTGGGTCTTTACGTCCGATTAGCGTGGCATCCTCGTCGGTGGTAGCAACTGACGAGGCGAAGATCTGCACTTTATGATCTACCACAGATCCTTTACCAGCGCCTTTGAGATTAAAATATGAGTGGTTCGTCAGATTGAACGGCGTGGTCTTATCAGTGGACGCAGTGTAGGCGATTTCGAGTGTGTTGTCATCGAGCAGTGCATAGGTCACGGTGCACTCGATCGTTCCCGGAAAACCATTGCTTCCATCGGGGTCTATAATTGAAAGGCGCAGCTTATCAATACCGTGATCGTTGATGGTCTCAGCGGTCCAGACAAGTTTGTCGTAGCCATTGAGCCCACCGTGCAGACAGTTATGACCGTTGTTCGCTTCGAGCTGATAGGTTTTGCCCTCTAGCGTGAACTGTGCTCCGGAGATGCGCCCTGCAACACGGCCAGTGGTGGCACCGAAGTGAGGATGCCCTGAAATGTAACCATCGAGTGTATCTTTGCCCAGAACAACATCGGCGAACTTACCATCGCGGTCCGGCACGTTGAGTGCGACAAGAATACCACCATAATTAGTAACCTTAGCCGACAAACCGTTTTTATTGGTCAGCGTAAAGAGGCTGACCGCTTCACCATTTGATAAATTGCCGAATAGCTGTTTTGCGATGCTCATATGCTGGGGCAAGGAAGCGCATTCTAGCGGAAGAGCAATACGGGAATTTTCACTGTCCGAATCATCGCAGTCGTGGTGCTACCGACAATAAGGTGCCGAATACGCGAGTGCCCATAAGCACCCATAACTAGTAAATCTATGTGACTATCGGCAACTGCTTCGCCAATCACTTTGTCTGGCTCGCCGTCACGAATTTCGGCACTGACGTCTAAACCGGCGTCACTTAATGTCTGCTTGGCTTGGTTCAATGCGGCTTCGAGTTTGGTATTGCCCTTGCCGATGCTTAGTAATTGGCACTGCATGCCTTTCAACAATGGCTGACTTGCTGCATACTCGACTGCTTTTTTCGCGCTATTGCCGCCATCAAAAGCGAGTGCGAAGCGCTCAATTTTAGTAAATTCTCGCGATGTAACCAGCACCGGATGCTTACAGCTACGTACAACACGTTCGAGATTGTGGCCAATATGGCCTGCTGCGAAATTTGCGTGGTTGCCGCGCTTGCCGATCACGACGAGATCAGCGTCGCGCTCGTAGCTGTCGATTGAATCGCTGAGACGACCATGCTTCTGATCGGCTTGGACCTCTTGCACGCCAGCTGCGCTGAGCTGTGCAGTCGCATCTTCAAGAATCGCTTCACCACGCTTACGAGCGACTTTAGCACGAGCCGCTTCGAGTTCCACAATTTCTTCGAGAAGTGCCGTTTTTGCGCCAATACCAATACTGCCACTGGTATCCGCCTTGACTGGATCTTCGTGGTGTGGGTTGAGCATGTGTAGCACGTGCACGGAAGCAGACATTTTAGCCGCAGCCCATGCGGTGTGATTGTAAACGCTGTTCGCGTAAATGGAGCCGTCGGTGCAAGCAAGTATATTTGGCATTTTAAAAGTATGTAAAGGGTGATGTCTAATGGAGAATAAATCTAGCGTTAATGACCACCAGTATCGGACATTGCACCAGGTTTATCATACTTTGCAACTTCAAGGACTAAGGTCTTACTCGCTTCATTCATTCCGAACAGGTCCACTTCTGTGCCTTCGCGGCGAAACTTCAACACAACACGGTCAAGTGCATTGATTGCTGATAGGTCCCAAAAGTGCGCCTGCGAGACGTCAATTCGCACGGTGTCGATTACTTCGCGAAAATCAAAGGCCTCGGCAAAGCTACCGGCCGAAACGAAGAAGAGCTGACCACGTACCGTATAAGTTCGTTCTTTCTTAGACACTTCGAGTGCCGAATCTATGTTGAGCTGCCCAGAGACCTTGTAGGCGAAGAACAAAGCACTGAGCAAGATACCAGCACCCACGCCATAAGCCAAATTGTGAGTTAACACGGTGGTGAGCACCGTAGCGATCATAACCACACTCGAAGTGCGGTGGTGCACGCGTAGATCACGGATCGACGACCAGCTAAATGTGCCGATCGAGACCATGATCATCACAGCAACCAAAGCGGCCATAGGGATTTGAGTGACTAAATCACCCATCACCACGATCAAGATTAGCAAAATAATACCAGCTGCAAAGGTCGACAGACGGCCACGACCACCAGATTGCACGTTAATCACGGATTGGCCTATCATCGCGCAACCGGCCATACCACCAAAGAAACCCGAGACGATATTTGCAATACCTTGGCCGGTGCACTCGCGGTTCTTATCACTCGACGTGTCAGTCAGGTCATCAACAATGGTCGAAGTCATCAAAGATTCGAGCAATCCAACAATTGCCAGTGAAATCGCAAATGGGAAAATTATTTGTAGTGTCTCAAAGTTAAGTGGCACATTAGGGAGTAAAAAGACGGGGAGTGTGGAAGGTAGGTCACCCATATCGCCGACTGTGTTAAGCGTTTCGCTGAGTCCCATCGACATGGAGACACCAGTCAGAAGAATAATGCAAACAAGAGGCGAGGGGATCGCTGTCGTGAGCAGCGGTAATCCATATATAATTGCGAGACCCGCCGCGACCATGCCATACATCAGAAAGCCCTGATCGTGAAACTGCGGCAACTGCGCCATAAAAATGATGATTGCCAACGCATTGACAAACCCAGTGACCACCGATCGTGAGACGAACCGCATCAAATTTCCTAGTTTAAAGGCACCCGCCGCAATTTGCAATAAGCCAGTGAGTACCGTCGCTGGGAGCAAATATTCCAGCCCATGGTCTCGTACTAGTGAAACCAGCAAGACTGCCATCGCTCCTGTTGCTGCAGAGATCATGCCTGAACGTCCACCGATAAATGCGATAACAACGGCGATACAGAAAGAAGCATACAGGCCGACTTTCGGATCCACACCCGCAATGATTGAGAAGGCGATCGCCTCTGGAATGAGCGCGAGGGCGACGACCGTGCCAGCGATCACATCGCGGCGCGGATTCGAAAACCACTCTTGGAAATATTTATTCTTAGTCATGTTCGGCTTGAAAAATAGAAACGCCAACAGGCTGATCTGTTGGCGATGTATTCTAGACTAAGGCAAAGACTGCGCCGTTGTTCAAGTAGAAGTTTGATGGCTCAGGAAATTCTAGCATTCACATGACACCCATCCGATCTTGTGCGCACAACGCACGTAAAAATAAAAGGAAAATTAAAATCGAAAAATATCGCCAAAACGCTGCAAATTCACTTTATGAGCGAATCCAATGATCTAGATATACGATACACAATGGTTACCGACGCACTCAGAGTTTTTGAAGATTTACCCGTTGAAGCATTTCGACGCGTTGTAGATCCTTCGTACCTACAACAAGGCCTAACGTACTTTAAAACACATGCGGTAAAGAATCTGAATTGGAATCCCGTTTCGCGTGAGTTGGTTGCTACTATTTGGGGTAGCCGTAGTAAGCCTTACCGAGTGGATCTCTGGGTTGAACAAGAGAGCCTGGAGCATCGTTGTGATTGCCCGACTTGGGAGCATCGGGGGCAATGTAAGCATTGTGCGGCTGCCGCTGCCGCCATTTATTGTGCAACTCATATGCAGAGCTTCGAAGGTATCAGCATGCCGAACACATATATTAGCGAACTTCGCCGCCAGCTTGGTTACGCGTCTCTAATAGAGCCGGAAAAAGAGATTTTCTCTCAATTTACAACTGGTGAAAAAGTCGAAAATTCACTTTTATTGACAGTCCAGCCTGAGACTGGGGACATTGTATTTGATATACTTGGGCAGCTTCCAAGGGGTTTCTTGACTGCGATTGCTACGATAATATCCGGAGATCCTATAGGGCGAGGGGCGGCGCGATCGTTCAGTTTACAGGATGACTACCATCTGTCCGAGTTGTTGTCTGAGGCAGAACAGCGCAAAGTCGCCGTGCTGATCGATGTTAGTCAAATGCGACAGTCGCTAAAAATTGGTGAGGGCACTTTGCAGCCGCAATATGTGTTGAATTTTGAAGACGATCAATGTGTAGCAAAAATAATAGGCCAATCTGAAACTGGAGAGTGCATCGAGATTGTTGGTGCTCTCGGAAATACTTATTGGGGTGTCGCAGAAGACGGCACATTGTATGACCTAGGCGATAATTCAGCCATCGACTATTATCATTTGTTCAGCGCCCATCAAGACTCACTCAAAACTCGAGACTTACAGCAATTGTCGATACCGCTGGCCGAATTCAACTCAAAAGCAACCCTCTTGTCTTTTGAGCAAGCATGGATTGATAATGGACAAATACGCTTTGAAGGTGAGGGGGAGATAACGTCACTGCTCAATGTTAAGGCAGATGAGGTAAAAATCGCGGTCAACATGTCTGCGGGGCCGAATTCACGGACTGCGGCACTTGGTTTTTCGATTGATGTTCGAGGGCATCGCATCTCACTATTGCCGCTGATTGAGCGCATTCTGAAACCGCTGCTTGAGCAGCGCGGTGATTTCTTTAATGCTAAGTCTCGCGTTCGCGTGTTAATGGATACTTTGCGCCAATACGTAGCAGCAGATGTGCAAGGTCGCCAGCGTGTGCGGCAGCGAGTTTCGGGTGAGATCCCTGAGTTCTTTGGTGCGTATCAAGAGAGTATCTTATTAAAGGTTTTTAGCGGCCTCGATGAGATCCTTAGTGCTGAAAATACAGGCTATCAAGTAATTGGTGTTGATTCTGCCACGGCAGAGTGGCTGAGTTATCCGATTCCTATTCAGCGGCTAGCGATGTTGTTGTTCAGCTTTTTCGACCCAGAATCGAGGGACGACATTCGTTTGCTGGAGAAATGCCTATTCTCAGTCGAAGCCACTGGTGCACGTGAGTCGATGCTGCAGCGCGCTTCATTGTTGGCGCGAACGCTGCATGTAGATTTCAAGTATGAGAATCAATCAGTAAGCTCAGCGCCGGTTAAGGTCGAAATGATCAGTGAGATGGAGCGTAAGAGCGATATTGATTGGTTTGCGCTACACCCATCCATTCAATGTGGCGACCAACTTTTGACAGGGGCAGAATGGCAGCTATTAGTTCGCGGAGAGCTTTTGCTACGCGATGAAGACGGCAATTGGATCATTCCAGATCTCGGTGTCGATGAAGAGGCGAGCATGCAGTTACTCGCGGAGATGTTTGCCAAGAAGGATCGTCCTAAGGCATCCAAGCGCGGTGAACATATGGTAGAGGCGATTCAAGTATCTCGTTTGGAGATGCTTGATTGGCTGTCGATGCGTCGCAGCGGTTTAAGAATCTCACTGCCGCCCGAAGCGGAAGAATTATTTCAAAGTCTAAGCGATTTTGAGGAGCTCGATACGTTTAAACTGCCAGAAGGATTTAATGCTGAACTGCGCGCTTACCAAAACGAAGGCTGTGCTTGGATTGACTTTCTCTACCAGCATCGTTTCGGAGCCTGCCTCGCCGATGACATGGGTCTCGGTAAAACCGTGCAAACGATCGGATTTATCGCGCAGCGCTTACAAAGCGATCTAGCGAAAAAGTTGGGCGCCATCCTAATCGTCCTGCCGCCGAGTTTGGTGTTTAACTGGCTGGATGAGTTTGAGCGGTTCGCGCCAGGAATCGTTGTCCAAGATTGCTTGTCTAAAGGGATGATACATGAAGTGGTTCAAACTGCTCAAGTGATACTCACTACGTATGATCGAATTAGAAGCGAAGTGGCTGCATTCGAAGAGTACCATTTCGACATCGTTGTATTTGATGAAGCGCATAGCTTGAAAAATGTGACGGCAGCGCGCACCAAGGCTGCAGCACGGCTGCTGCGGCGTTTTACCCTCTGTCTAACTGGTACGCCGGTAGAGAATAATATCAGCGAATTTTATTCGGTTATGTCGACCTCGGTGCCTGGTATCTTTGGCACCTTGAAGCAGTTTAAAGAAACCTTCCGAAGAGACCCTGAGCGGCTTTTGGGGCGTGCAAAGCCGTTTATTCTTCGTCGCACAAAGGACAAGATCCTCAAAGAACTACCGCGTAAAGAGGAACACGAATTGTTCCTCGAAATGACACCGTTACAGAAAGAAATGTATGCGCGGACCGTTGCTGAGGTGCGCGAAGAAGTCGCCGAAGCCTTTGAAGATCGCCCAGAGCAACAGGCTGGCATCGTGGCCTTGGCGGCCATCTTACGCTTACGCCAAGTCTGCGTCAGCCCTGAGCTGTTGAACAAGCCACAAAAAGAGCTCGCTCCGAAATTTGCCTACATGGCCGAAAAGCTCGAAGAGCTTGAGTCCGAAGGACACGCCGCACTTGTCTTTTCGCAGTTTCGCGGCGGCTTGGACGAGATGGAAAAAGTCGCCAAAGAAGCAGGAGTGCGCTACCTGCGCATGGATGGGAAAACACCGATGGCAAAGCGCAAGCAAATCGTTGAGGAATTTCAGTCTGATAATGGCCCGTCGTTCTTCTTTATCAGTTTGAAAACTGGCGGCGTCGGTCTAAATTTAACGCGTGCTAATTACGTCTTCCATGTCGATCCATGGTGGAATCCCGCAGTTGAAAATCAGGCCAGCGATCGTGCGCACCGCATCGGTCAAAAGCGTTCCGTTTTTGTACAGCGCTTAATTATGAAGCACACTATCGAAGAGCGCATGTTAGACCTCAAAGCCCGCAAAGCTGAACTGTTCCGTCAATTAGTCGACGAGCCCGGTGGTCAGTCCTCCAGTAGTGGCCTAACACGCAGCGACTTCGAATTCCTGATCAACGGATAAGAGAAGAGAATGATCACTCCTGTCCATTTATTCACGATACCTCAGTTAACACGTCCGCGAAGCAGATTTGACTTCAGTAGGGGGCATCTGGTAACACATCGACGGCTTTACCCAGATAGTTGATCTTGAGTTGTAGGAGGTTCTTTTTCGTTTTCAGTGCTTTAAGTTTTCGGCCTTCCAGTATTTTGCCTTCGACGTTGATGCTTAAATCGCTCAGGTGGTGCATTGGGATAAGTTGCCACTCGGAGCTGAGATAGATGCTTTTGAGGTAGTAAGCCGCGCAATAGTCGTTCTCAGGTTCAAATTGCATGAGCAAACCATTGTTGCCTGTTGATCCCTGGTGGAAATCGACCGCAGGTAGTAAGCAGCCATGCCGACGTCTCCTTCTACCATTCAAAGTCTTGGTTAAAGGTGGGCGCCCCGTAGTAGGATGAGTTGCTAGGCTTCAGGACATTAATGATGAGGCAGATCTCAAATCCTAGGTTGTCAGTCTGCGAGCCATGCGGTGCAGCGCGTAGCACTAGGTTTTACCAGCGATCTGCTGCCGGGCCGCCCGAACAATCGATGCTGTGCATGAGAATAAAGGCTGCCTCCAGTCGGCTATTGTCTGGACTTCGGCTTGCAGGTAATTGCTGCAAAGGAGTGGGCTACAAGACTTAGACGGATGAATGGGTTCATGGAAAATGACAGGGAAGGTCGAACGCATTGGCTCTGACTGAGCAGATTGTCTCATTAAGGGGGGCAGGATCCCTAGTGACCTTCCAGTGAATTTTTAATGATATTCCGCCCAAATATTATGAATATATGCACCCCCGTAAGTCGGAGATGTAAAGTTATTTCCAACTGTCGATAGGCTCGTGGCGATCTAAAAACATAGCGCTTTCACTAATCACTCAAGTAAGGAAGGACGAATAGCAAAAAGAGAAATAGTAAGGTGCCACTAATGAAGATGAGTAAGCACCCAATTTGAGCGCGTTTTACATCGGACGCGCCAGAAGCCAAGTGGCGCTCTTGATCGAAGTCATCCAGAGTCTCTGTAGATGTGGTTGCTGATACATCGTTTTCGGCTGTATTGATGCACGTAGCAGACGTCGCCGCTTTGAGTGTCGCTTGCTCAGCTTCGGCAGTCAGTTGACGACTTGAGGGAGTGACTTGGCCAGTAGAACCCTCTGCATCCGCAATCTGAGCATCAAGCCAGTTCAGGTGCATTTGAATGAGGGCGCGTTGAGCGCGTAATTCTTCGAGTGGTTCAGACATAAAAAAATCCCGACTCCTAAAAGAGTCGGGATTTTGAAAGTGTGTCGATTGAAAATCGCCTAAGCGACTGCCTCATCGATGTTGATCTTGCGATGCAACTTATCGAAAGCAACCTTACCAGCCACCAATGCGAAGAGTGTGTGATCACGGCCCATTCCGACGCCAGCGCCTGGGTGGTAACGTGTGCCGCGTTGGCGCAAGATGATGTTACCAGGGATAACTGCTTCGCCACCGAATTTCTTAACACCGAGGCGTTTTGAATTGCTATCGCGACCGTTACGTGAAGTTCCTTGTCCTTTTTTATGTGACATTTTTTAAGTTCTCCTAAACTTGTTTAATTATCCGTTGATGGATTCAATCTTGATGACGGAAAGATGCTGACGGTGGCCACGGCGCTTCTTGTAGCCTTGGCGACGCTTCTTTTTGAAGACGATTACCTTCTTGTCCTTCTTATTCTCGAGGATAGTTGCTTTAACGATTGCACCCTCAATAAGAGGAGCACCGAAACGAGCGTCTGCACCTTCACCGATCATGAGGACTTGATTGATGTCAATCGTGTCACCTGCTTCCGTGTCAGGGAAGGAGTTAACCTTGAGGACATCGCCTTCAGTTACAGTAAATTGGCGACCTTGTGTTTTGAT
>JABJQI010000019.1 GCA_018663485.1 Opitutia bacterium | reverse complement strand
TCACCGTAGAGCTCAACGAGCAGTAAGCAACAGTCGACACGCATTTAAGACCAAGACAATGCTCAGCTAATTCCTGACCTCGTTACTCCAATCGAACTTTACCACGACTGTGGGAGGAACGCCGGGGAGCATCCAGCACCCTCCCTCCGAAGTCACCCTTTTCACCACCGGTTTAAAAGACGGCACCGGTCGGATTATTTGGAAGGCCTTACCGGGACACGAATACATCGTTCAATATTGCACTCACTTGCCTGGCCCATGGTTCACTTTGGAAACCATCACGCCAACAACGACTATTGCCGAAGTGACAGACCCTAATTTCCTCACGACAAAGCAGCGATTCTACCGAATCCGCTGGGTCAGATGGTAAGGACGATTCGAGCCGTAATTTCGGCTGTCCAAAATGTAAACTCGAAGATGGAGTTCCACGCTCTGAAGCTTGCATTCAGCCCACGAATTGTTTGCCTAAAAACATGCCTAAAATCATTTTTCAAAAATCTGGCGTCGAACTGAACTGGACCGGCGACGAAGAAAGTATTCTCGAATTCGCTGAGAGCAACGACCTCGATCTCGATTACGGTTGTCGCATGGGTAACTGTACCGCCTGCCAGCAAAAAGTAGTCTCCGGCGCAGTCGAATACCCAATGGGCCACTCAGGTGAGCCCGAAGAAGGTAACGCCCTGCTCTGCTGCTGCGCCCCCAAAGGCGACAGCGATCTGGTGATCGACGCCTAGTCCTTGACCACTTCGATTCGCTCGAAGCTGGTAGCCAAGCCAGTCGCTGCGTCGATGTTGATCAGGCAGCCGCAGATCCGAATGTCGTCTTCGGCCACCGGAAAACGCCGCTTCATGCCGTCCAGAAAACTTGCCACCACAGGTCCAACGTCGCGGCCGAGTACGGAATGGTATGGCCCGCACATGCCTGCATCGCTCAAAAACGCCGTGCCTTGCGGTAACACGCGGCCATCTGCTGTTGGCGCATGTGTATGCGTGCCCACCACAGCGGCAGCGCGACCATCTAGATACCAGCCCAGTGCTATTTTCTCCGAAGTCGCCTCCATGTGCGCCTCTACGAAAAATGCGTCACACTGATCCTTGAGCTCAGCAAGCAGGGTATCCGCCATTTTGAACGGGCAACTTGACTTTAATGTCAGGTAGTTACGTCCCAGCACGGTTAAAATCGCGAGTCGAAAACCGTCATTCTCGATGATCAAATGTGTGCGACCGGGATTCTGCTCTGGTAAATTTGCGGGGCGACAGACTTGCTCCAATCCGTCGATTTCATTTTCAAAATTCTTCTGATCCCAGACGTGATCGCCCAATGTAATAGCATCGACTCCGGCAGTGATTAGCGCCACAGCGATTTTTTTGGTAATACCAGCGCCGCCCGCAGCATTCTCAGCATTCGCGACTACCAGATCCGCACCAAGCTCGGCTTTAAGTGAAGCGACACGCTCAGCCACAAAGGTGCGCCCCGGACGCCCCACGATATCTCCTAAAAACAAAACTTTTGGCATATCAGTGAAATTGAAAAGAAACAGCGCCCCCCGCAAGGCTCTTCCATGCTTGATTTGAGCGCTTTTTACTGTCTTTGTCCTTCACTTTTCCAGATAGTGTAGCTTCTCGCACCTAAAGAACACATCAAAACATCACAGAATAATGAAAACCGATACCGCAACCGATTCTCCCGAACAGGACGAAATTGGCCCTGAAATGAAGGGTGCTGATGCCTTAGTCGTCTCTCTTGAGCGCGAGGGAGTAGACGTGGTTTTTGCCTATCCTGGTGGTGCATCGATGGAGCTTCACCAAGCACTCACCAAGAGCAAAAAGATCCGTACGATCCTGCCTCGTATGGAGCAAGGCGGCGGATTCATGGCACACGGCTATGCGCGCGCCAAGGGCGAAGCCTCGGTCTGTATGGCCACCAGCGGCCCTGGTGCGACAAATCTAGTGACGTGCATCGCAGATGCCTACATGGACAGCATTCCCCTGATCGCGATCACGGGTCAAGTTTACCAACAGTTTATCGGCAAGACAGCTTTCCAGGAAACTGACTTCTTCGGCATGACTCTGCCGATCGTGAAGCATAGCTTCCTAGTATTAGACAAAGAAGACCTGCCACGCGTCGTCAAAGAAGCTTTCCATATCGCGACCACCGGCCGTCCAGGGCCTGTGGTGATAGACATTCCCAAAGATGTG
Source organism: Opitutia bacterium (assembly GCA_018663485.1). Lineage (GTDB taxonomy): Bacteria > Verrucomicrobiota > Verrucomicrobiia > Opitutales > Coraliomargaritaceae > Lentimonas. The sequence continues at coordinate 24,698 of JABJQI010000019.1, read as the reverse complement.
CAACAAGCGATTTTCAAGCCAACTTTCCCTGCCAAAGTTAACCTTCCCGGCTACCAAATCGATGCGATCAAGCCACAAGCGACTGATGAAGAACTGATCAACGTGCTCGATTTAATTAGCAAAGCGGAACGCCCAGTACTTTACATTGGCGGTGGCATCGTCTCGGCCGAAGCACACCTCGAACTGCGTGAGTTTGCTGAACTCACTGGAGTCCCAGTGGCATCGACTCTGATGGGACTTGGTGCATTCGACGCTGAGCACCCGCAATCACTCTACTGGTTCGGCATGCACGGAACAGTTGCCGGCAACTGGGCAGTTTGCGATAGCGATATTCTCATTTGCACAGGTGCTCGTTTTGACGACCGCATCACTGGCCTTGTTTCAAAATTTGCTCCCGACTCCGAGATCGTCCATATCGATATCGACGTATCCGAGCATAATAAAAACAAGCGCGTGAAGCATGCTATCCATTCCGACATTAAATATGCGCTGACTCGGCTGATCGAACTCTGCAAGGCAGGCAAACTCAACAAGCCTAATATTAGTACTTGGATGAAGACGATCAACGAATGGAAAGAACAATACCCATTCAGCTACGACAAGAGTGGTCACATCACTCAACAGGAAGCGATCGAAGCACTCTACGATGAAACCAAGGGCGATGCGATCATCACCACCGGCGTCGGCCAACACCAAATGTGGGCCGCACAATTTTTCAAATTTCGTGAGCCACGCACTTATATTAGCTCGCTTGGCTTAGGTACGATGGGCTTTGGCCTGCCAGCCGCGATCGGCGCCAAGGTCGCTTTTCCGGATAAGCTCGTGGTCAACATCGACGGAGATGGTTGCTTCCTCATGAACGTGCAGGAGCTTGCCACCTCAGCGATCGAGAAGATCAACGCCAAAACAATGATCCTCAATAATCAACACCTCGGTATGGTCGTGCAGTGGGAAGACTTGCTGTATGAGAGTGTTCGTGGCCAGACGGTCCTTTGTGACAAGGACAACATTGGTGGCCCCGACAACCTCGATGCGATCTACCCTGACTTCGTTACCATTGCCAAGGGCTTCGGCGTTGCTGGAAAACGCGTCGTGAAACGCGAAGATCTACGCGATGCGATCCAGGAAATGATCAAGCACGACGGGCCTTACCTTTTGGAAGTAATCGTGCCGTACAGCGAACACGTTCTACCGATGATCAAACAAGGCCTCGGCGCAAAGGAAATCCTGATCAAGCAAGACGCGTAACACAGCTGACTCTCTTTTCTAAAACGGGCACTCGATAATGAGCTGCCCGTTTTTTTTGCGTCAAATTCTTGGAAAAGATGCGGCCACCCTATCCAAACTTACTAGCCCCTCAACAAAGTGCACCTAGCAAAGCCAAAAGTCGCACGGCAGCTTTTAGTCTCAAAATGCAATCACTTATTCGACCATCTACGCTACTGCCCGTGGCACAAGCCCGCTGCATTCGCCTTCATATTATTCGCAGGCAAGGAACTCGGCTCGAAAAGACTTTGACGCGGTGATCACTAAAAATACGGATTATTAAACGGACTCGACCAATTGATGCAGGTCAAATAATCTTCGGATTAGCGAAGCCATCAAGCTATTGCACAAGCGTTGCACGTCTAGAGGCAACAGCTCCGAAACCGATCGAACCTCAACTAACGGAGCTTTAGTGTCGCCAATCCAGCCATTGCGAAAATCAATGAGAGAATCCAAAAACGGATCACGACCTTGTTCTCGTGCCAGCCTTTGAGCTCAAAGTGATGGTGGATCGGGGACATTCTGAAGATGCGTTTCTTGCGCAGCTTGAAGGAACCGACCTGCAGGATCACCGAGCCGGCCTCCATCACAAAAATGCCGCCAACGATAATCAAGGTCAGCGGTTGGTGCACCATGAAGGCAATCATCCCAATCAGACCACCGAGCGCGAGCGAACCAGTGTCACCCATAAAGACTTCGGCAGGATGTGAATTATACCAAAGGAACGCGAGACTCGCACCGAGCAGAGCCGAACAAACCACCGCCAACTCACCCGCACCTGGGATGTAACTAATAAACAGGTAATCCGCGATAATGGTATTACCCGCCACATAGGCCATAATCGCAAACGCCATTGCAGCGGTTACTGTGCAACCAATCGCCAGTCCATCAACTCCATCAGTCAGATTAATCGCATTACTCGAACCTGCGAGAATAATAAACAAGAATGGCACCAGAAAGAACAGCGACATTTGCGACCACAGCACTTCCTTATAAAACGGCACCCACAACTCGCGCATACGCGCGGCGGACTCAGGACAGGTCAACAACAGTAGCAGCGCCACAACAGTGAGCAGTCCCTGCCCCGCCAGCTTCCAACGCCCCGAAAGCCCATCGCTATTTTTCTTCACGACTTTTAAATAGTCATCGATAAAACCAATCACTGTCAGGCCAAGATAGACAATTAGTCCAGTATACACATAGACATTCGGCCGCGCCCACAGCACCGCACTGACAATCACAGAAACACAAATCATCAATCCACCCATTGTCGGTGTTTGCGATTTCGAAGCATGCAGCTCAGCCAATACACCGACCTCATCTTTGCTGCGCAGCGACTGTTTCGCACTCAAAGCGCGCAGTTTGGCAAATAACCAAGGCCCCAGAATAAAACCAATACTCATCGCAGTCAGCCCAGCAAATGCTGCCCGCAAAGTAATGTAACGAAAAAGACGGAGCGGCCCAAAGTAGGCTTCGAAATCGGCGAGATAACTGAGCATTATTAAATTAGTGGTCGTGAGAGTCGGAGATCTAGAATTAACGTAATTTCAATGGTAAAAGTTTTTCGAGCCCGTAGGAATGACTACCTTTTAGAAAGAGCGCCCCCGCAAAATCAGCAACGACAGATTTCATTTGTTCGACATCAGTAAAGTAGTTAAGCTGTGCGTGTTCTACGCCTACCTCAATCGCACCTTCGGTATATGCCTGCGTGAGTGTATCTGATCCAACAAACAGCACCCGATCGATAGAGCGCAACCGAAGCTGCCGACCCACTTCTCGATGCAATGCGACCGAGTCTGCGCCCAACTCATTCATCGCACCAAGCACATAGCAACGTGCCAGCTCAGGCGACGTGGCACGGCGAAATGCCGTAAGCGCATCCCTCATCGACGCCGGATTGGCATTGTAGCAATCGATATAAAAAGTCTGCGCTCCCTGCGTGGCAATGCGTCCTCGATTTGAGGACGGCAACCACAGCGCGATGCGTTCGCGAATTACAGCATCCGCAACACCAAGTTCACGCGCTGCGATAATCGCCAGCGCAGCATTTGCACAAATCCCCTCGCTCGGGCTGGCGATTTGAAAACGCTCGACGGTTGCGCCATCGCTTAAATGCAAAGTGCTGTAACCACCACCCGAAACATCCAGACAATAACGAACCACACGTTTCGGCTCGGGCGACACCTGCTCCCCCTCGGCAGCAAGCACCAGCGCCCGCCCTGCACAGGCAGCAAACGGCGCATGTTGAAACACTGTATTTGGCAACACCACGGGCGCACTGGCTCGCGAGCGAAGCACCAGCTCCGCTTTCTCAGCCGCGACCTGCTCCAGCGAACCGAGCAACTCCAAATGTGCCGACGCGATATTGGTTACAACGCTCAAGTCTGGCTCAATCATCGTGCCCAACTCAGCCATCTCACCAGGTTGATTAATACCTGCCTCAATCACCGCGAAATCATGCTGCTCAGAATCGAGACCAAACAACGTCATCGCCACGCCGATGCGGTTATTCCAATTGCCAGCCGTCGCATGTGTGCGGCTCTCGCCCAATAACACGCGCAACATCTCCTTAGTGGAAGTCTTCCCGCAACTTCCGGTGACACCAACAACAGGGCCATCGAAACGTTGACGCACACCCGCACCGATTGCTCCCATAGCGACCAGTGAGTCATTGACGACTAGTTGGGGTAGCGACACGGACTGTGGATGCTCCACTAATAAAGCCCCAGCCCCCAGCTCAATCGCCTGCGCGGTAAATTCATGACCGTCGCGCGCGCCGCCACTTAAGGCGACAAAGCACTCGCCCGACTTCAGTCGCCGTGCGTCAAAACAAAACCCTGTAATTCCCTCGGGAAATTCATCATTCTGCCAAATCCCGTTTGACCACAACGCCATAACTTGAGGATCAAAGTGCGTCATAGTGATCCCCCACAATTCCCTAAGATTAGATGACAATGCTCCGTTATGGCCACACATATGCTTCGGCCAGCCTGAGCAACGGTAACGACGGAGCAATTACTTCCAGCATCCCTACTTGCAATGACTGAAGCTACCAATACCACACTAGGCCTCCTTAGTATTAAGTGCTTTTAAACGAATCAACTCACCCGCCACTTGACGATCGTCGAATGGAATCACCGTGCCATCGAATTCTTGAAAAGTTTCATGTCCTTTACCTGCAATCAGTACACAATCCTCTGAACCTGCGACATCCAATGCCAACGAAATCGCGCGTTTACGGTCATTGATAAACATCACGCGTTGCGCGACATCTGGGGTGCAAGCCTCACGCATATCTTCAAATATTTGCTCAATTGATTCAGAACGTGGATTATCCGAAGTCGCGAACACAGTCGCAGCACCATCCAATGCTGCACGTAGCATCGGCGCACGCTTGCTACGATCACGATCACCGCCGCAACCGCACACGATAATCAATTTACCTAGAGTGATCTCCTGCAGCATTTCGCAAGCATTCTTCAATGCATCGTCGGTATGTGCATAATCGACGAGCACGTTAAATTCTTGGCCTGCATCGATGCGCTCCATGCGTCCTGGGACTCCAGGGAAGCTGGGCAACTCATGCAGTAACGCGGAGATACCGTATCCCTTCGCGCGACCGATCGCAAGTGCGGCAAGTAAGTTGCTCACATTGTAGCGCCCTAACAATGGCGATACCACCGAAGCGCGACCTTCTGGCCAAATCAAATCAAACTCCGTTCGATCTGAAAAGAGCTGCACATTTTTAGCGCGAATCAAAGCGTCTCCATTCAGCCCAAAAGTCACCGCAGGCAAGCCACCAGGCAACTCTCCGTGCAAACGCTTCCCATACGGGCAATCGACATTTATCACAGCAGCCTTAGGAGCTTTACCCGTTCCACCAATAAAGAGACTTTTCTTCGCTTCATAGTAGGCCTCCATCGTCTTGTGGTAATCAATGTGGTCCTGTGTTAAATTCAAAAATACCGCGATTTCTAGATTGAGCCCATGCACACGCTTTTGATCAATCCCGTGCGAGCTGATTTCCATTATGGCTTTTTCGCAACCATTCTCCACCATCTGACTGAGCAACGCATACACATCGACCGACTCGGGAGTCGTCTTAAAAGAAGGCAGTGTGCGCTTGCCCAGATCATAACGAACTGTGCCCAGCAAACCGACTGAATCATGACCACCAAGTAAATGCTGTGTAAGCATCGACACTGTCGTCTTACCATTGGTGCCGGTGATGCCTGCGATACGAAGTTTCCTATCAGGATTACCATAGAAACGCCGTGACACTAGCGCGAGTGTTTCGCGCACATCTTTGACCTGAATAAAATCGACAGGAAAATGCGCCCCTAGATCTTGCTCTGTCACGATTGTTACCGCACCACGATCCGCGGCTTCTTCGACATAGAAATTACCATCCGTGCGCAGTCCACCTATCGCAAAAAATAGTGCCCCGGGAACGACGCGTCGACTATCAGTAATCAAGCAAGTCACTGAGCGATCACCGTCGCCCTTGCCAGCGAGTAGTTCGATACCTCCGATGAGTTCACTGACGCTAGGGTTCATAGGAAAACGACGGCTACTGTTTACTGGTTGGGCACTCGAAGTTCGAGAGTAACTCTGGCGAGAGCTAACTGAAGAGAGCAGCGTGCTAATTTGAAATTCGGCGAGACCGATCATATCGAGAGTGTTCTAAAGCGAGGAATGAAGCATCCGGCTTGACTGGCCGAATACCTAGATAAGCGATACAGGCTTCAGCAATGTTGCGAAAGGCTGGCGCAGAAACGGTGCCTCCATAGCCAACACCCTTTGACTGAGGATTATCCACCACAACGGTGATGACCAAAGCAGGTGTGTCGGCGGGAAAAAAACCGCTAAAAGAAGCCACGTGATGTTGGCGAGAGTATTGACCATTAATAATCTTCTGGGTCGTGCCAGTTTTGCCAGCGACAGCATAATTGTCGATGAAGGCCCTACGCGCAGTGCCTTCTTTACCAACCACGTCGACCAACATATCGGCAACTATTTTAGCTACTTCAGTGGACACCACACGACGCTTGGCTTTGGGTGAAAAGCGAACCACATCATTGCCATCGGCATCAAAAACACGTTGTGCAATCAACGGTTCCATTAGCACACCCTTATTTGCAATCACCGACATCGCACCATGGATTTGCATCGGCGTAGCACTCACAGCGTGGCCCATCGGTAAACGTGTAATCGTGAGACCGTCCCAGTTCTTAACGGGATGCAATGTACCAGACACTTCGCCGCCCAAATCGAAACCAGTCTTTTCGCCAAACCCGAAGGCCTGCGCGTAATCATGCAATCGGTCTTCACCCAATACCAGGCCAAGGTGTGCTGCGCCACGATTACTCGACTTTACAACGATATCGTGCATCGAAAGTGACTCATACGTATGATGATCAGCTGGTAGTTTGAGCGAACGGCCCTTGTAGCTAACCCGCGCGACGCCGGTTTGAAACATATCTGCAGGACCAACAATCCCTTCATTCAATGCTGCGGCTGCAGGTACGATCTTGAAAGTAGAGCCTGGCTCAATCAAATCGGTCAGTGCCCGATTGCGCTGCGAATCGATCGGATATTTTTTCGTATTGTAAAACTCGTTTGGATCGTAGCTCGGATAATTTGCCATCGCCAAAACTGCGCCAGTCGATGGTTCACTCACGATGATACTCGCACTCTGTGGATCAAATTCCGTAGCTAAGCGTGCGATCTCTTGCTCGACAATGTGCTGCACCATCAAATCCACGCTGAGTGCAACATTCAAGCCATCTGCAGGCTCCACTTCACGCTCACGAAACTGAGCCATTTCGCGACGACGACCATCGCGCTCAGTTTCGCGCCAACCATCCTGACCGCGCAAATAATAATCAAAGAAACGTTCGACTCCAGTTACTGGAGTTTCTTCGTGATTCACATAGCCCAAAACATGCGCTGCTAGTTGACCACTGGGGTATGTACGGCTGTATTTTCTATTTCCATACACGCCCTTGATGCCCAATTTACGAACGGATTCGTAAGTATCTTCATCCAAGCCTTTGGCTAGGTAACCCCATTTGATAAGACTAACTTCTTTAGCACGCCCTGAACCTTTGCGCGTCTTCGTATGGATCGTTTTTTTGATCTTGGCCAACGGCTGACCGATTAATGCAGCGAGCGCTGGCAACTTCTGATTATCTTCCTCGCGAACAGACTGCGGGTCAACGCCGAGATCTATTCTAGTATGCGTGGTCGCAAGCAAGTTGCCTCGATTATCCACTACGTTACCTCGACGCGCTTCGACTACTTGTACCATCTTACGATTATTTTCTACATGCTCAAGTAGTTCTTGCTGCTCCCAGACATGCAAGTAAAACAAACGACCGATCAAGACGCAGAACGCAAAAGCGATGGCAATCGAAACGAGTGCTGCACGTGCAGTGGATACGAATGCTTTGCTCATAAAACCTAAGCGTTGTACTTTGGTGAGCGACTGTCTTTATAATGGCGAGCGAGTCGGCGCATGGTAATGTTCGACGGACGTAGCGGCTCAGCTTGAATACTTTTACTCGTATCACGAAACGCTTGCCCCGAACGCCCCACAATAGCATCCTGAGCCGCAAGCGAGGTTTCAGCACCACGGTAATAATCAGACGTCACATGCATAATAATAGGAATTCGCGGGTTAGCGTTGAGTGTTCCGATCGAGAAATGCCAGATCCATGGATGCATCGTAAGCCTCGGAGATTGCGTAAGCTCGGCCACTAGGAGCATTGCTTTCTCGCACCCAGACAATTTGGTTATCCAACGAAGGACGTAGCGAATCAGCTACTTTGCCTTGGAGCACAACTGGTTGATGCATTGCAGCAATACGCTCGTCGAGATAACGCAGTTTGCGGACAGTTTCAGCTAGCTGCGACTCAACCTGCTGGCTTCGCTTTGCGGTGCGAGAGATCTGCTGCTGCATCCAAACGATAGCAAAGCCACTCGCAACAGTGATCGCGATAATCGCGATGACAAAAAAGATAATACGGCCTCTGGCCTTTTGTGATAAATTGTTCATGGGGTAATTGAGGTTAGTCGTTGGAAAGCTTACGTATCGCCCGCATGCGAGCACTGCGGCTACGTGGGTTGAGTTTGATTTCTTCCTCCGTGGGCAGGATGGGGCGGGTCGAAACCATTTTTGCTTGAACAGTGCGCTCCTCGATTGGCCGGTAGTCATTGGCGTGCTCAGGGCGGCCTGCCATCTTACGGCAGAAGCGTTTGACGATACGGTCTTCGAGTGAATGAAAGCTGATCGCGGCAAGTACACCACCTGGAGCCAAACGCTCAAACGCCGCTGGCAGGGATCGCTCAATTGCGCTCAACTCATCATTCACCTCAATACGAATCCCTTGAAACGTACGTGTCGCTGGGTTTACCGCTTTTCGCCCACGTGGATTCGGGCCCACTGCTTCCGCAACCAAAGCCGCAAGTGAGTGCGTGCGTTGAAGCTTCCCAGTACCGCGCGCATCGATGATCGCTTGCACGACACGACGGCAGCGTTTCTCTTCGCCATAGTTACGAACAGCGCGCAAAAGCCCCTCTTCATCAGACGTCTCCAGAAATTCGGCAGCACTGATGCCCACCGTTGGATTCATGCGCATATCAACTGGCGCATCGTGACGAAACGAAAAACCACGATCGGTTTGATCCAGTTGAAAGGAGGATAAGCCGAAGTCAAAAAGGATACCGTCAAACCCTGTCTCATCCAAATCAGCTAAATCACCGAAATTCATCGGATAGAAGCGAAACCGCTCACCAAATTCATTCGTCACTAACTTCGAACGCTCCTGTGCGTCAGGGTCGCGATCGATGGCAACAAGCGTCACCGCTTCAGCCGCAGACAACAGCGCGCGCGTATGACCACCTCCTCCAAATGTTCCATCTAGAATCTTCGCACCTACGCGCGGAGCCAACAGTTCCAACGTCTCTCGAAACAAGACGGGGACGTGGCCACCACACGCAGCGGAGTCCAAAAGATCATCGGCGGAAGAGCACATTTACACAGTTTTGTAGTAGAGAGATTGTTGTTTGCTTGCGATGCTGCGCACTTTCGCGGCGGAGCATGGCACTGCGAACAGTGTCAGCGGATTGAAATGGACTTCGTGGTGGACTCGTAAACTGCCACTCAGTGCGACGCTCACTGCTCGGATGCCTGAAGTAACCAGAGTTTCTGAAATTTTCACGAGAGATCGCTTCGAATATATTACGCATGGCTTGAGGTATCTGAGGTTAGAGGCCGAACCGAGTGAAGACGGCAGCGCGAGTCGCTGGATCACTTGGCCCCTCGGCCAGAGCAGCATTTCGGAGTTCTTCGCTGTAAATATTAAAAGTGGACATGATACCAACGAGGACAGCGCCCTTTTTGATCTGAGCATGCTGCACTAATTTATCGTTCAAATTAATACGCCCTTGCTTATCGCAACTGAACTGGTGAGCCATGGACATCAGCTCAACGACCATGCGCTGCCCTTCAATGTCACTCGAAGGGATGGCATCAATTTTCTCCTCCAACTGAGCAATTCGCTTTGGAGAAAGCACACTAACGAATGCCTCTGAACCCTCTTCAATACTCGGTAATGCTAAAAAATAATTCTCAGAATTGTCCCCCTTTGGGCGCCACGCAGAAGGCATCGTTAGCCGACCTTTGTCGTCTAAACTATGGCGAAATTCGCCAATGAAACCTCCTGTATTAAATAATCCCATGTGCACCTATGTAAACCAATATTCTCCATATCGCCCCATTTCATCCCACACGTCAAGTTTTTTTCTTCAAGGAACGCATAGTGAACAAGTTGTGAATAAGCGATTTAAGTTACTTAAAACAAAGAATTTGAGTGAGTTATTCACAGTCAAATAAAGTGCCCCATAGAATGAAAAAGTTCCCCCACTTCGCTCAACCGACGACATGATGCGAAACCAACGAGCACTTCATAGCCGCCGACAAGGCTCGCCTGCCTTCTAAAAAAAAGGAGTGAGGGCGACTCGCCCTCATTTGCATCAGCTCACACTGGCGGGCGCGGCAAGCCTCACCCCTACAAATCACGGTATTGTAGCGAAGTCCGCGAAGCAGCTACGATCAGTGGCACGCCTGGTGCTCTGCGGTCGAAATGGTTTCGCCAATTCGCTGCACGGAATGACGGGCGACTCGCCCTCATAGACGTCAAGATCGGCTCAACGTGGGCGAGTCGCCCACGCTCCTATTACGAGCTTACCCTTCTGGCTGTACGACGATGCGTACCTGCCGCTGTGTATCGAAGAACTCTTTGACAAATTCCGCCATCGCAGTGGCATCGACACTGTCGAGTTTCTCGGCGTGCTCAGCGTCATCATCGAGTGGCAACTCATAGATTAGATTGATGGCGCTATGCATCGCACGAGCTCCGACAGTCTGACGCCCCATCGGCCGAGCCGCTTTTAGACGTGTGCGACAACGCGACAATTCTTCCTCAGTAACTTCACCTGCGGCAACACGTGCAATTTCGGTATCGATTTCGACAATCACTTCAGCTGCCTGACTAGGATGCGTGCCTGCATAAAATACAAACATGCTACTGTGCAAGCCGACCACTCGGCTCGACCCCACATAGTATGCCATACCCTTGTCCTCACGCACGCGCTCAAACAACCGACTCGACATACCACTAAAGAGCTCGTTCAGCATTTCGCCGACAGCATAGCGCTCGTCCTGGATGCCAACATCAGGATACGCCTGCAGGACGACTGCTTGCTCGCGGTCCATCACCTCCACCACATCCACCGCTTCAGCAGGACCAGAATAGGTCGGGGTTTGATCTGCCGTAAAAGGTTCCGTACTGATACCTGACTCCAACAAAGGCTGAAGGCGTGCCTGTAAATCGGCCCGATCGAAATCGCCACTTACAGAGAGCACCACATTCGACGCAGTCACTAAGCGATCAAAATGAGCGACCACATCTAAACGTGTCAACTGCTCTAGATCCGCAACACGGCCATCCGAGGCAATCGCGAACGGATGATCACCGAAAAATCGCTCGCGCAATTTACGAAAGCCGTAATCGAGAATCTCGTCGTCCTCTTCTTTGAGGTTAGCGATCTGCGCCTCTAACTCGGTGCGGAATGTACCTTCGTCAAAAATCGGACACGTTAAAGCATCTCCCAACAAATCAAGCGCCACGTCGACATCCGACGGCAGCACCTCGATCGCGAAGCTCAGTGTATTATTGCCACCCGTCGCCGAAAAGCTGCCTCCGATACTATCAATCAACTTCGAGATTTCAGCAGCACTTCGGTGCGCGGTATCCTTAGTCAACAACTCAGCAAGTAGCTCTGAAACACCACGCTGTTTCGTCGGCTCATAAAAAGGCCCTCCACGCATTACACAACGAATATGTACTTTAGGCAAACGCTCGTCTTGCTGCAACAACAGACGTGCCCCACTTTTGAATTCGATCAGCTCAAACGGATCCAGCGATAAGACTGCGGCGATACTTTCCGGCGGAGTCGCTGCTGCAGGCTTCGGCCCCAGCGTAACTGCCGACATGCCCTCTTCGATCAAATAGCGGCTCGCGGCTGCTTGTAAATCCTGAGGCGTCACCGACTGCAAACGCTGCAAATAGCGGCGACCGTAGTGAATGTCGCCAATTACCACTTCACCCATTCCCAAACGAGAGGCCTGCCCACTCATTGTTTTGCGGCCGTTAATCTCACTACTCAGCGCCTGACGGCGAGCCTTCTCGACCACCGCTTCGCGAAAACCGTCTTTACAGACTTCACGAATCACTGCGTGAATCGCACTTTCGACCTCACCCTGTTGCTCTGAATCACAGACATATGAAATCCAGAAAAGCCCGCGCCCACCAGGATTCCAATTACGGCAATCAATATAATGCACGAGCTTCCGCTGATTACGTAGTCGCTCCCATAGCAACGAACTTTCGCCACCGCCCAGAGCATGTGCCAGTGCATCCAGGCGCGGTGAATCAGAATGACTCAAATGCGGCACCTTAAAACCGATGCCACCGCGAAAGATGTTATAATCCCCCACGATATCCTCTCGGCGTGTTGCCAGTTGGATTGGTTCTTGTTCTATTTGAACCGGGGCTAAACGACCTCGCGCGACTTGACCGAAAGTCGCTTCGACCTCACGCAAGCAATCCTCAGGCGTCACTGCACCAACGATAGACACCACGATGTTATTCGGCACGTATCTAGATTTGTAATACGCATCGAGCTCATCACGTGTAACTTGCTCATACAACGCACGGTGACCGATCACTGGCTCACGATAGGGATGGCATTGAAACGCAGTGCGAAATAGCGCCTGACTGAGTTGACGATCAGGATCGTCCAAGCCCATGTCGATCTCTCTTAAAATGACGGCTCGCTCGCGCTCGACCTCTTCCTCGGGTAAAGTCGAATGCATGACTATATCCGAGAGTACGTCGACCATCTGCGTAAACGCCTGAGACGGCGCATCAATATAATAGACGGTTCGGTCAAAGGTCGTGTATGCATTGATGCCTCCGCCCATGGCATGTACCTCACGACTGATGCTCTTGCCATCGCGTCGCGCAGTGCCCTTAAACAGCAAATGCTCAAGATAGTGCGATAAGCCTGAACCAATCAGCCCATCCTCATGAATGCTGCCGGTCTTCACCCAAACCTGCACCGAAACGACCTCACTGGAGAAGTCCGGGCGATGGACCAGCGTGAGCCCATTATCCAAAACGTGGCGTTCAACGGGCACCTTGAAGAGGCGCTCGATAATATCGTGCGATGCGGCGGCAGAAAAATGATTGGTAAAAAAATCCATGTATTTGATGATGGTAATTCGGCTCGTGATACGATTTCGATACTAAGTTTCAAAGGAAACACCCTATTTTAGCAACGGGAGCAACCTCTAGTTAACGTTATAAATTTGTTTAAGTCAGTGTGATCCGCACCGATAGATGCCTCAAGTATTGATATTAGAGTCGAATTCACTCACTATGTGAGTTGTTACATTTTACTTAAAGACTCTGCACCATCGCAAATGAACTCTAAGGACATGCCCCTCCAGCCACCAGCGCCAAAACGGGTGCCGAAGCAGCAGCTAAGCTTGAAAGCCGCGATGTCCGCCGCCAACAAGTCTCCAAGCCCTCAAGGCCTAAAGCCCTTGATGAACCCGATGGATGAATTCCCATTGGCACCGTCAGGTGGACAACAGGACATGGAAGCATATTTACTCGAATTACAGGCCGACATAATCAATCGCGAAGAACTGCTCAACCACCGGGAAAAACAATTTAGCGCACGCGAGCTTGAACTAAACGAACGCGAAGCCCTGCTAGAAGCACGTATACAAATCATGGCATCGTCCACCAACGAGCAGCATGAGACCACTAATTCGAACGAAGCGATGGCAGCCCTCAATGCGCTCAAAATGACATTAGATACGCAGGAGGCTTCACTCAAAGAAGCCCACAAGATGCTCCACGGGCGTGAGGTTTACATCGAAGAGTGCGAGAATACCCTAGTCGAGCAATCTATGATTCTAACAGAACGCGAAGCGCGGATGGAACAAAGCGAAGAAGACTTTGCCAACCAAAAAAGTATTAATTCCTCACTGACAGCAAATAAAACCAACTCGTCGCAAAACCCTTAACGCAAGCGAGGGCGCTTAATCGTCGGCTTGATTGAGGGCACATAAGGTGCGTCAAAGGCAGCCTTAAAGTCATAACCGACATTAAAGTCCTCAGGGCTGTCTTGGTCAGTTTTCCCGAGCACTCGACAAGCAACCAGATTGAACACGATATTGCCAAAATCGCGACAATTGGCGATCCCCCAAGATTCCAGCACAGAACGCGTCATCGGACCATATTGCTCCAATGCATAGAGCCGAATTCCCTCGAGTAATTGTTGGCCGCTCAGGTGATTGGATTGGTTCAGTTCGCCTTGCTTGGCCATTTCCTTCAGACTAAAGTCCAGTGCTTGCCTCAAAAAGTAATATGCACCACGCGCATAGCGAGGATCGTCCATACGTATGGTATGAATAACTTCATTAAAATCTCGGTTCGTATCGTCCACTAAAGTTGAATAGAAGTCGGAATCGGACAGACGTCAACCACGAGCACAAGCATTCACCACTCCCCGAGTGAGGATCTAACCATGACAACACCGAGACCCTATTCGCGCTCAGAAAAAACAGTCGTCGCATCAGTCGATTCAGCCAAATCATTCAGGCTGAAGTTAAAAATCGGCAGCAACAGAATCAGTCCGACGCAGGTAAATCCTAAAATCGCAAACCCCGTCACATCATGCACACTGCCAATATCGCCAACCAAAGGTAACACCCAATGCGCATCGATCGCTTGAGAGCCATAATTATAAGCCCACAAGGTTAGAAATACGCTACGGATCAAATTGGTCAGCACCGCAAAACCCATCGCCGCGGCGACCAGCAGAACTTTCTTCCAAAAACGATTCAAAAAAACCGCAGCCAAAAACGAACCGGCAAACAAGCACGCGGTCAACGAACGGATGCCCGAGCACGCCTCTTCCACTCCCACTTGCCCTTCTGGTAGAAGCAATACATTGCCTTCTCGCTCAATCGCATAGCCTATAATATCAAATAGGTTAAACACCACGATTGTCACCTTCGTCAGCAAGAATACACGAATTTCCTTCTCAACCACCGACACCATTGGCGCTGAAATTAGCCATATCAGCGCCGGAAATAGAAATAATCCAGTCAACATCAAGCGGCTCCTCAACGACAGAGGCTGACCATCGACGCGCTCCTTCGTCATAATAAAGACGACACTGAGCAGTAAACCACCGAAACCAGCAGCAATCGCCAATGAAGCTGGATTTTGCGGACCAGTTACCGAACGCAGTAACGCACCGATCGCGAAAAGGCTCAATCCACCGAGAAACACTGCATACGCGAGGCATTCAAATAACTGCGTAAAAACAGTCGCAACTGGAGCAGCAGGTGTGGCAACCACCCCTGGAGCCTCGCCACGCATTAGATAGCTGCGAATCACTGGCCAGCGATCATAAATCACGTAAATCGCAAACAACGGCACCAAATAGCCGAAACTGTAATCTTCACGTGCCCCCCACCAGTAGAATTGGTCCCAGATCGTGTAAACCGCAAAACCAAGCAGCATAGCAATACCGACGAGTTGATCTCGAGCTAAATTTCTAAAACTGAATGCTTGGGTTAAATCACTCACGATGGCGACAATAAGAGGTCGAGGTAAAATAGTTAAAATGCTGACCGATAAAAGTATCTGCTTCTAAAAGCAACCCTCAAAAGCTCACGGCATACGACAACACTACTAAAAAACCGCTAAAAACTCACCTCAATAAATAATCGACGCCACGAGATAGCACTCTACTATTGTAAGTCATTTTATGGTCGACACAGCTTCCGAGAATACTTCCCCGCAACTTCCGCCATCCATGCCAGGCCTGCACGCTTATTGGCGGATGCCTTATATTTTGGCACCGAAGAATCCCGATAATGGCGGCAACCCCTTTACGCAGATTCACCAAAGCGGCGATGATCAAAAAGAATACATTTTGTTCCGTGGCCAGTGGAACTATATCGTAATGAACCGCTACCCATACAATGCAGGCCATCTACTCGTGCTGCCCTACCGAGAGGTCGACCAACTCGAAGCGCTTAAGCCAGAGGAGCGCCACGAACTGATGGACTTGATCGTTAAAGCCCAGCAGATCCTCTCTCGAGCCTTGCAGCCGAGTGGCTTCAACACTGGATTCAACTTTGGCAAAGCCGCCGGAGCTGGCATCCCTGACCATTTACATTGCCACGTCGTGCCTCGCTGGGAAGGCGACACCAACTTCATGCCTGTAATCGGCAACACCCGCGTGCTACCCGACTCGATGAATGCCATGTGGGAGCGACTGCACGCCTACATCGATGCCCAAAGCTGAGCAACTCGTTCAGCTCCAGACAACGCAAGCCTCAAATAGACGCTAACGACCGAAACGTTAACCCCAATCTCCTTGTGCCGATTGAAACCATACATTTTACCAGCTCACGACGACTCAGTCAGCTATACGCAAATGACACGCGTAATTTAATCGAAGCCGAACGCATGCTCGATGTCGTACTCGCCAGCCGCGACGACTGGGTACGCGTCGAGGGCTCCGTCGCAGGTATCGCACAAGTCCAAGACCTCTTCCGCTTCCTGGATATTGCGCAGCAACAAGGTATCCGCATTCGCAGTTCCGATTTTCATTATACGCTGCGCTGTATCGCCGAGGGCAAATCTAACGAACTGAGCGAAGTTTACAGCAATCCCTTAGTGATCAAGCTTAAGCGGCTAAGTATCATCCCCAAAACACTCAATCAAAAGCGCTACTTACAGCGCATTGACCAGAATACAGTGACCTTCGGCATTGGCCCCGCCGGCACAGGCAAGACTTACCTCGCAATGGCGATGGCGCTCAAAGAGCTGCTCGCAGGCAACGTCGAGCGGATTATTCTCACTCGACCCGCAGTTGAGGCAGGCGAAGCGCTCGGTTTCCTGCCCGGCGAACTACAAGAAAAGATACTGCCCTACCTCACTCCACTCTATGATGCGATGCATGACATGATGGGTAAAGAGCAGACCATGCAGATGGTCGAGCGCGGAATCATCGAAATTGCGCCACTCGCTTACATGCGCGGCCGAACTCTCGCTAATGCTTTCGTCGTGCTCGATGAAGCGCAAAACACCACTCATGAGCAAATGATGATGTTCCTCACTCGCCTAGGAGACGGCAGCCGGATGGTCATCACGGGCGACATCACTCAAATCGATTTACCGAAGGCCAAGCAATCTGGCTTGAAAGAAGCCGCAAGGTTGCTCAAAAATATTGATGGCCTTCTACTCTTCTACTTTGACGGACAGGATGTGGTACGACACCCTCTGGTCCAAAATATCATCAATGCCTACATCCGTGGTCCAGAATGATTGCCGATTGCGACTACCTTTCTTGCTCGTATTTCAGCGCAAATCACAGCCTACAGTTTACCGACTGACTCCTTAGAAAAACAGCCTATGGCCGCATTCTTCAATAGAAAATCCTCCCGTAAAGCGAAAGCCCCACAACTCCCAATGAAAAAGGAGCACGCTGGTCGAGGGGCTGAGCGAATCGGTGCCTCGCACTTCCTTGAAACCAGCCGCATCGTCGAGACAGGACTCTTTTTGCTATTTACCGCACTCGTCGTCGTCATTTGCTTTCTCGGTCAGAAGTCCCAAGGCCCGCAAGTCATACTCAACCAGCCAGCCTCATCACGAATCGTCGCCGAATTTACTTTCGAGCAAAGCAGCCAAGTGCAGCTTGAAGAGCAGATGCTAGCTGTGCGAGCACAAGTGCCGCCGGTATTTCAACGTACCTTTAAACCCTACGAAAAATTCCGTGAGGTCATTGGCGACCTCAATACCAGTATTGCCAAGACCTTGATTGATCACGAAGCCGAAGGCCAAGCGGTTGTCGCCGCAGAGCTTGAAGCCACCGCCAAGCAACTGATCGAGGCGACGGGCTTAGAAATCGCCCCCGAGACGATTACCTCATTTACCACTCAAACCAATCCGAAGGAACGTTCTGGCTTGACCAACGACGCACTCGACGTACTTAAATCACTTTATAACGACGGCATCTACTCCAACCTCAAGGCTGGTGGTAATTCCCCGCAAGTGACCGTCATTCAGTTGGTCGATGAGAAAGGACGCTACAATCTACCCTCCTCGCGCTCGTACGATGATGCGCTGATCGCACTGCGTGTCCGGCTCAATGCACTCTCGGGCAATCGAGCCAAAGCCCGCACTCTGTTTGACATATTTAGAGCCGGCCTACAGCCAAACTTATTGTATAGTGCAGCTGGAACAAATCGTGCAATTGAGCGCGCCATTAGCAATATCATCCCACCGACGATTAGCTTTAAAGAAGGTGACACTCTGATCGAGCCCGGCTCCATTATTACTGAAATTGATATTGAATGCCTGCAAGCCTACCGCGATGCCGAGCTTGCCCGCGGTGGAGACTCCCTTGTCTTCAATCCACTCTTCCTCGAACGCCTGACCCTCACACTCATCCTTCTTGTGGCTGTGATGATCTATGTAAAACAAGGATTGCGCAATTTCCACAAGCGTAACCGCGCGATCGCGATTGCCGCAGTCAGCATACTGCTCAATCTTCTGATCATTCGTTTAATCATGGAAATCGGCGACATCGCCCTTCTCAATAATCGCCCTTCGTTGGTCATGCTGCCCTATGTTGCCCCCTATGCGCTGGCGCCGATGATCGTTGCAGTGCTGGTTGGCACTGCCCCAGCTGTTATTTCCGCACTGATCATCGCGGTGCTGTTTGGTATTATTCAGGATAACTCCGTCGAGTTCCTCCTGATCGCCTTTCTTTCCGGCGTGGTCGGCAGCTTCATCTCAGCGCATATCCGTAAGCGCTCCATGCTCGTCCGCGCCGGACTCATGGCAGGCATCACCGCGGCAATCTCTGGAGTGCTGCTTGGTCTCATCGGTCACCTCTCCATCGGCCTAGTCGGTCAACAAGTCTTGATTGCGATTATCGTCGGCGCGCTTTCCGGCGTGCTGGCAGTCGGCCTGCTGCCCATATTTGAGCAGATCTTCAAAATCACCACCGAGATTACTCTTCTCGAACTCACCGACTTCAACCACCCGCTGCTGCGCCGTATGCAGATGGAAGCACCTGGCACTTATCACCATAGCCTGATGGTCGCCAATCTCTCAGAAAACGCGGCCGCAGCAATCGGCGCTAGTCCCCTGCTGTGCCGCGTCTGCTGCCTATTTCACGACATTGGCAAACTGGTCAAACCGGAGTATTTTGCCGAGAACCAAAAAGGCGGCGTCAATCCACATGAAGAAAAAAATCCTTCGATGAGCGCGTTGGTGATCAAAGCACACGTCAAGGAAGGCGTCGAGATAGCCCGGAAACATAGCCTGCCACGCGTCATTATGGATGTGATCCGCCAACACCACGGCACTGGACTGATTCAATACTTCTATCACCAAGCGCAGCAGCAACAGAACAAGCATGCCAAGCCACCCCTGTCCGACAAACAAGCAAAGGCACAGGAAAGCAAGAAAGTGGACGAAAGCACCTACCGCTACGATGGCCCACGTCCGGCCTTTAAAGAAAGTGCAATTATATTTTTTGCCGATGGTGTCGAAGCAGCCAGCCGCAGCCTGAAAAAAGTCACTCAACCCGCGATCGAGGAACTCATCGATGGCATGTTCAAAAGCCGGATCGAAGACGGTCAACTCGACGAATGCCCGCTAACTTTTCAGGAGCTACACCAAATCCGTAGCAGCTTTACATACACATTGCTCAACATGCTACACTCACGTGTGGAGTATCCTAAGGAGATCATCGACAAGAATGTGAGCAAAGGCCAAAACAATCAACCCCCACAAGATCGTGAGCCGACTCCATCTGGAAATAAACAACCAGTATAAGCTACTAGCCGACCCGATCGAGGCCACCAATCAGCTATGCGGCGCCCTCGATGCATCAGGTACATTTCCCATTGCGCAGGGCGAGCTTTCAGTGGCCTTCGTCACCGATGCCACCATCGGTCGAATACACGGCGAATTCATGAATGACCCCAGCGCCACCGATGTCATTACCTTTCCCGCCAACATTGAGATGGAATCGGCAGGCGAAATTATCGTCTCAGTTGATCACGCACGCAGCCGTGCCGATGAGCTCGACGAACCCTTCAGCCGAGAACTGAGCCTCTATCTGGTGCATGGCTGGCTTCATCTGGCTGGCTACGACGATCGCAACGAAACCGACCGTGCAGCCATGCGTATCGCTGAGCAACACGCCCTTAAAATCTTAGATAAAATTTCTATTAACACCTATTTTCATATAACTACCTGATACTTATAAAATGGAAATTCAAACCCATCATTCAGTTTCAAGTGCTCCCCCCACACACACATCTAAACAGGTCGAGGCTGCAACCTCATGGCGACAGATCGTGGCGCAATACCAACAACCTTGCCTGAAGAAAAGCGTCTGGCAAATCACCAACACCGTGATTCCCTACATCGGCCTCTGGGCTCTCATGTATTTCACCATGACAGTCTCTTGGGGACTGACCATCGCGCTTGCAGTTCTTGCTGGGTTATTCCTCGTCCGCGTCTTCATCATTTTTCACGACTGTGGCCATGGCTCCTACTTTCGCTCAAAAAAGGCTAATAATATTGTCGGCTTTATTTCAGGCCTGCTAACCCTAACGCCTTATCGTCATTGGCGTTGGCAACATGCGGTCCACCACGGCACTTCTGGAAACCTCGACCAACGCGGCATTGGTGACGTATGGACGATGACGGTCAACGAATATCTAGCAGCCCCGCGCTGGGAACGCTTCTGCTACCGACTCACGCGCAACCCTTTTGTGCTCTTCGGTCTCATCCCACTCGGATTATTCCTATTTTATCAACGCATCGCTTACGCCAATGCCAGCAAGCTCGATAAGCGCTCGGTACGGGCAATGAATGCAACCATTCTCGTTTATGCGATCGGCATGAGTGCCATCTTTAGTTTCTGGAATTACTTATTCATACAACTAATCGTCACAGCAGTCGCAGGAACACTCGGCGTATGGCTGTTTTATGTGCAACATCAATTCGAGGACACCTATTGGCGCAGCGGCGAAGAGTGGGACTACACACACTCCGCTATGAAAGGTAGCTCGTTCTACAAACTACCTAAAATTCTGCAATGGTTTTCGGGTAACATCGGCTATCATCACATTCACCACCTGAGTTCACGCATCCCCAACTATTCCTTGGAGCAATGCCACAATGCTGAGCCCTTCTTCCAGCAAGTGCCAGAACTCACGCTGCGTACCAGCTTGAAGTCACTTAAGCTGCGGCTCTGGGATGAAGACAGCCAAAAGCTGGTCGGCTATAAGCATCTAAAGACGGTGCAGTTGAAGCGGGCTGCCTAAGATGGAAGATGGGATGACGCCTAGGGTTGGCGTGCTACGACTGTCTGTAACAACGACGCCTAAAAACCACTCCTAGCGCACCCAAACCAAGCAACAAAGTACTCACCGAAGACTCTGGCACAGCGATCACCGCTGGGTTTTCATCGATGTAAGTCTGTATTTCACTTTGGTAATTGGGTAGAAAGGTAAACCCACTAATATCGGTTTCATCGCTATTAATACTACCAACGAACCAGTTGACTCCGACCATCGTTAAGTTACCACCGACATCCACCATGACAGGTGCACCAGAATCTCCAGAAGCAAATTGACTTTCAAAAGTGAGACCAGGATCATCAAAGGTCATGACACCCGCATCACCAGTGGCTCCACCCACAGTCTGAGATGGGAAAAAAAGATTCAGATTATTTTTCCCGACAGCCACATCCTGATTCACAGCATAATCACCCTCAGAGCGCCCAAAGGTCAGCACATCAGGGCCAGTAATCAGCACGGGGGACACGCTACTGAAAGGAGCATTCAGAATGTCATAGTAGGCATAGCCACCTGGCAGCGCGGCATCCAGCGTTCCTACACGAATGTCAGTATTGCCGATGCGCATCGTCTCTTCGATCGAGGCCTTAAATGAAGCGCCTTGGGCGTCATTCGTTTGATGGAAGGTCACTGACGAGCCGACTCTAGGTCCGAAATGATTCGCAGTAATAAACACATTCCGACTGAGCATTGTTACCCAACGCCCACCATCATCCTCAGTAAAATCAGGTATCTGCCCCGTATCTACAAGCGCAAGCCCAGATAGGTCCAGATCTCCAGCAACAAATGAAGCATCATTTACGAAACGGTCATTTGTCTGCGGATCATAGCCAATAATATTGATCGATGCATATAAGAAACTTGGCAGTTTGATACCAAGCGTAACGAGTGAAAACAATATTAGAGGCCGCATACACCGACTACAGCATGAAAAACTGGCCAGCTGTCAAAGCTTGATCCACCACTACAAGCGCTCAAACCACTCGTTTAACAAAGCGCTAACAACTAGGCGGCGTCCGCAGGACTGTTGTCTTCTGACTTGGTGCGATCAGCTTCCTTAGCCCTAGATTTAGTCACCTTAGCTGCTGTTTCGATCTTGTGGTACTTGATCTTAGGCTTACCACGCCCCTCAACGACCGAGCGATTAATCACCACTTCATCGACATTTTCAGTTTGCGGTAAGTCATACATCACATCGAGCATGATACGCTCCATGATCGCGCGCAACGCACGGGCACCGGTCTTTAGCTCGATCGCCTTGTCGGCAATCGCTGCGACAGCATCGCGCGTAAAGTGTAGGTTCGCTCCTTCCATCGAGAAAAGCTTACTGTATTGCTTGAGTAATGAATTCTTAGTGTTCTGCAAGATGTGTTCCAAATCGGAACGACTTAAATCATCGAGCACCGCAACCATCGGCAACCGTCCGATAAACTCTGGAATCATACCGAAGTGCACCAAGTCTTCCGGCTGTGTGTCGCGCAGCAACTCACTCAGCGGCACCTCATCCATCCGAAGATTGTGCTGGGTATCAAAGCCCATCGCTTTCGAGCCGATACGGCCCTGGACGATCTTATCAAGGCCGACGAATGCACCACCACAAATGAAGAGAATGTTTGCAGTATCGAGCTGAATGTATTCTTGGTTCGGGTGCTTACGTCCTCCCTGTGGCGGTACATTACAAACCGTGCCTTCTAGAATCTTAAGCAGTGCTTGTTGCACCCCTTCACCAGAAACATCCCGAGTGATCGAAACGTTGTCTGTCTTACGACCGATCTTATCAATCTCGTCGACGTAGATGATGCCACACTCGGCTTTTTTCACATCGTAATCCGCGGACTGTAATAGTCGCAGGACAATATTTTCAACATCTTCTCCAACATAACCGGCTTCAGTCAATGTAGTCGCATCAGCAATCGCAAACGGTACATCGAGCATCTTAGCTAAGGTGCGTGCTAACAATGTTTTGCCAGTACCAGTCGGGCCGAGCAGGAGGATATTACTCTTCTCCACTTGCACATCGGCGAACTTGCCATCGAGGTCTGAAAACTCTGCTGCACCTTCGATACGATCTTCCGAGCGCAAACGCTTGTAGTGATTATATACTGCCACCGCCAGAGCACGCTTAGCGTAGTCTTGGCTGATAATGTGCTGATCTAAGCCGGCCGTAATTTCGGCCGGCTTGAGCATATTGAAAAGACCTCCACTGGCACCTTCAGCAACCTCTGGCTTGCTGACCTCGCCCTCTTCGGGAGCCCCGGAGAGCTCGCGATCAATGATGGTCTTGCAGACAGACACGCAAGAATCGCAGATATGCACACCCGCTGGGCCGGCAATCATCTTGCGCACCTCATTCTGCGCTTTACCGCAAAACGAACAAAAAGTCATCCGTGTGGATTTTGCCATACTTGTAAAAGTCTCTCTGCTAAATTATTAAGCGCTTGGCTTATTCTCGATCACCTTATCGACGATGCCGTATTCCATCGCCTCCTTGGCGGTGAGATAGAAATCGCGATCCGAATCGGCAGCGATCTCAGTAGCAGTCTTGTTGGTATGGTTGGCAAGCAACTCGTTCATCTGAGCACGCCAGCGAAGAATTTCCTTTGCAGCGATCGAAATATCAGATGTCTGACCTGTCGCACCACCAGTCGGCTGATGCATCATTACACGGCTGTTAGGCAGCGCGTAGCGCTTACCTTTAGTGCCAGCAGCGAGCAAGAGCGTCGCCATGCTAGCGGCCTGCCCCACACAGTAAGTGACGATGTCACACTGCAAGAAATTCATCGTATCATAAATCGCCATGCCATCTGTCACACTGCCACCGGGACAATTGATATACAGGCTGATGTCCTTCTTCGGATCATCCATTTGCAGGAAGAGCATCTGCGCAACCACCGCATTGGCAACGAAGTCATTGATCGGCGTGCCGATAAAAATGATACGATCGCGCAACAGGCGGCTGTAAATATCCCAAGCGCGCTCGGTGCGCCCTTCGCGCTCATAGACTGTAGGTAATGGAACGTAACTCACGATAATTTATAATAGTAGGATGATGGTAATAGAATTCTGCGCAGACCATAGCGGACCTGTCGCAGATTATCCAGCGCTTTTAACAAATAAGCTTAAGCTTCGACAGTTGTCGCTGCAACTGTTTCGCGCTCAGCCTTGTCGAGGATCAGATCCATGGTCTTACCCAACAGGATTTCGCTGCGCATGTTGTTGATGCGACTCTGATCCTTTTGGATTTCCTTGACGATCTTCTCCGGCTTTTCGCCAGACTGCTGCGCTTGCATCATGATCATGCGGCTAAAGTCGTCGTTCTCGGCCTGCACCTTTTCCTTTTCAGCAATCTTACTGAGGATCAGGCGAGACTTGAGGCGATCATGCGCGGCCTTAC